>CAYYHN010000106.1:0-9561 GCA_964471245.1 uncultured Rhodothermaceae bacterium
CCTTGATCTGCGCGTTACCACCCACACGCGAGACCGAGATCCCGACGTTAATGGCCGGACGCACACCAGCGTTGAAGAGGTTCGATTCGAGGTAGATCTGCCCGTCCGTAATCGAGATCACGTTGGTTGGGATGTACGCCGACACGTCACCGGCCTGCGTCTCAATCACCGGGAGGGCCGTCAGCGAGCCACCGCCTTTCACTTTGCCTTGGAGCGAAGCAGGGATGTCGTTCATCTGCCCAGCCACCGTGTCACTGGCGTTGATCTTGGCGGCGCGCTCCAACAAGCGGCTGTGGAGGTAGAACACGTCACCAGGGTAGGCTTCGCGGCCCGGCGGGCGGCGGAGCAGCAGCGAGACCTGACGGTAGGCGACGGCCTGCTTCGAGAGGTCGTCGTAGATGCAGAGCGCGTGGCGACCCGTGTCGCGGAAGTATTCACCGATACATGCACCGGCGTACGGCGCGATGAACTGCAGCGGTGCAGGAGCTGATGCAGGAGCGTTCACGATGACCGTGTACTCCATCGCACCGTTTTGCTCCAGTGTACGCTGGAGTGCAGCGATGGTCGAATTCTTCTGGCCAACAGCGACATAGATACAGAAGACCGGCTTGTCACCTTTGTGCGTCGCCTTCTGGTTCAGGATCGTGTCGATCAAGACAGCCGTTTTACCCGTCTGGCGGTCACCAATCACGAGTTCGCGCTGGCCACGTCCAATCGGAATCATCGAGTCGATGGCCTTGATCCCCGTCTGCAGCGGCTCCGTCACCGGCTCGCGGTAGATCACCGACGGTGCTTTGCGCTCCAGCGGCATCTCGTACTTCTCGCCGGTCAGCGGACCTTTGCCGTCGATCGGGTTGCCGAGCGGGTCGATGACGCGGCCCAGCATGCTTTCCGTCACTTGGACCGAGGCGATGCGCTTGGTGCGGCGCACTTCGTCGCCCTCTTTCACCTTGTCGGCTTCGCCAAAGAGCACGGCCCCGACGTTGTCTTCTTCGAGGTTAAGCACCATCCCGGTGACGCCCGAGCCCGGAAACTCGATCAGTTCACCCGCCTGTACGTTGGACAGGCCATAGATGCGTGCGATACCGTCCCCCACTTGGAGAACTGTGCCGACTTCGTATACGTCCGTGTTCGCCTCGAAGCCGCCCAATTCGCGCTTCAGGACCGCCGTTACCTCGTCGGGTCGGATTGCCGTTGCCATGGTCTTCTATTGCTAACGTTTTCTGTGCTAGTCCAAGTTGTCTCTAGCGACACAACTCGGCTGTATGGGAGTGTGGGAGGTTGGGCGTGTGGCGGTGCGCATCATCCATACGCCCACACATCCATACACCCACACAAACGAAAGTTGGATACAACTTGAGTTTTCAAAGTGTCCGCCACGCAGGCGAACCGTCAGTTCATGCCGTGCTCCAGCCGTTCGCGGAGGTTGGCCAATTGGTTGCGCACGCTGCCATCGTACACGATGTCGCCGACGCGAACGACCACACCACCGAGCAGGTCGGCGTCTTGGCTCACGGTTAGGCGCACGCGTTTGCCCGAGAGCTTCTCCAGCGTCTGGGCCAAACTCTTTTCTTCGGCTTCGCTCAGCGGCAGCGCCACCCGTGCGTGGGCGGGAACGATGCCCAGCTGATCGTCGCGAAGCTCGCGGTAGGCCTGCACGACGGTAGGAAAAATGCCTTCGCGCCGCTTGCTGACGAGCAGGTCGAGAAAGCGAAGGGTCGTCGGCTGCACGCGGTCGGCGAAGAGCGCCTTTACCACGGCACCTTTCTTCTCACGTGAAATGACTGGGCTGCCAAAAAAGTTGACGAGATCGCGCGAGCCGTCAAGGCTTTCGCGGATCAGCTCGATGTCAGCATCGACCTTTTCGACCTGCTGGTCACGTACGGCTTCTTCGTAAAGCGCTCCCGCATACCGGCGGGCGACCGTGAGTTCGCTCATCTGAGGCTAGGTTGGCACAAGACCTGAGTGTACTCAGTTCTTGCGAGTGTGGGAGTTTGGGGGTGTGGGTGCTTGGGAAGGGCTCGCATCGCCCACACTCCCATCCATCCATACGCCCATACAGCGCACGTTCTGCGGAACGGGCGCTAGTTACTCGAAATACCGCCGAGGAAGTCGTCGACGATTTTGCGCTGACGCGGGGCGTCCAAGTTGTCGCTGAGAATTTTCTCTGCAGCAGAGATCGCGAGGTCGGCCACTTCGGCGCGGAGGCTGCCCAAGGCATTCTCGCGCATCTGCTCGATCTCAGCTTCGGCTTGGGCCTGCAGTTGCTGGATCTTCTCGCGGGTCTTGTCGACCTCTTCATTGCGCAAGGCTTCAGCAGCTTCGCGGGCTTCGCGCATAATCTGCTGGGCTTGTGCTTCAGCTTCACGGCGAGCCGTCTGGTTGTCAGCTTGGATCTGCTTGGCTTCGGCGAGCGCTTTCTCAGCCTGTGCCAGCGAGCCAGCGATCTTGGTCTCCCGCTCGTCGAGCGCCCCAATGATGATGGGCCATGCGAAGCGGTAGAGGATAAACAGCACAAGGCTGAAGGACACGACCGTCCAGATGGCAAGGCCGGGGCTCACTTTGAGCAGCGACGGCGTTGGGCCATCGGCGGCGAGCGCGACAAAAGCGATAAAGGTTGCGTACATACCCGTGTGCTAACGGCTAAGTGTGTGCAAGGACGGCGAATGTCCTAAAAAGTCGGGCCAAAGCAGCGCGAAGCTGTATTTGGCAAGTGGAGTAGGAAGGCGGTGCGCCTGCACACAGGCAACCGCACCGCTCCATACTCACACGGTGGTCGTTCTTCAGTGCTGCTCGCACGGAGCAGCCTCTCAGCTACGAGATGAAGAAGAAGACGAGGGCGAACACCTCTGCGATGATGGCAACACCTTCGATGAAGGCGGCCAGCAGGATCGCGGTGCCACGAATGTCGTTGGCGGCTTCAGGCTGGCGGGCAATGCCTTCGACGGCCGAACCGGCGAGGCGACCGATACCCAGACCGGCACCCAGCGTAGCGCCCAGAAGACCGAGACCTGCAGCGAGGAAAGCAAGACCTTGGGGTTCCATAATGTATCTCCGTTTGTCGTAGTTGGATGGTGTTAAGATGTTTTGGTAGTAATGGGCCCCTCGCTCCAATCAGGCTGCGGAGCCATCATTGTAGCTTCTGCCTAGTGTGCCAAGGCAGGTGCGCCATGATGCGCCGCGTCGTGCGCATGATCGTGCTCGTGGTGATGGTCGTGCTCTTCAGCAGCAATGCCAATGAACACGGCCGACAGCATCGTAAAGATGTAGGCTTGAATGAAGCTCACCACCAGTTTGAGCAAGTAGATAAACAAGGTCAGCGGGACGCTGATGAAGATGCCGACGACCCCAAACCATGCAGCTACTTGCGCTGCAAAGATGAAGATGAGGCCGAGGATACTGACGATCACAAGGTGACCCGAAACCATGTTTCCAAAGAGGCGGAAAGCAAGGGCCAGCGGCTTGGTAAAGATGCCAACGATCTCAATCGGGATCAGGATCAGCTTGATCGCAACCGGCACGTTGGGCGGCCAGAGGATGTGCATCCAGTAGTCGCGCGTGCCTGCCAACTGCGTGATCAGGAACGTGAAGAACGCCAATGCGCCCGTCACCATGATGTGCGAGGTCGGCGTAACCGAGAAAGGAATCAGACCAATCAGGTTGCCGAGCAGAATGAAGAAGAACACCGTCAGCAGGTACGGCAGAAACTTCTTGTATTTTGGCCCGATGGACGGTGCAGCCACTTCATCGCGGATGAAGATGATCAGCACTTCGAGCGCGTTCATCCAACGCCCTTTCGGGGCTTGCGTGCGGCCAATACCTGCCTTGTACTTGCCAGCTAAGCGCATGAACACGATGGTGATGATCAGGCCGACAATAAAGACAAAGAGCAGTTGGCGCGTAATCGAGAAGTCAATTACGACCTCGCCAGCGGCAGGCGCAATCGTGTAATAGATGTAGTCGTGGCTCTCAATGAGTTCAGCGCGTGCCGTGCCCTCAATGAAGCCGCCAGCTTCCGCGTCGGGGTTGACGATGCGGTAACCGGCATCAAGCGCACCGTGCGTCGTCGCGAAGGCGTCGAAGCCGAGGCTGCCATCGGCGCCGCGCACGAGGAAGAGGCGGGGCAGTTCGGGCTTTCCGAAAGGCGTGAAGTCAAGGTAGTTGCCATCGGCGGAGTGGCTCACCGCGCCGGGGTCGCCGGACTCGTCGTCGCCAGCGGCTGCTCCAAAAGTGCTCAGCGGCATCAGCGCCAGCAGGAGCGCAAGGAGCAAGGAAGACATTGCACGCAGCATATACAAAAGTTGTTAGCAAGGGCATGATGGCGATGCAACTAAGTGCATGGCACAGCAACTACCCTTCTTGGGCCGTAGTATGTTCGTCGGGGACGGTGTCTTGCGACGCATTCTGGATGCGCCGGTAGAGCGACCAAGTGTCAAGTCCCAGCATCAATATCAGGGTAACCGCGAGACTTCCTGCGAAAGCAAGGGCCTCTACCTCAAACACGAGCATGACCGCTGTTACCATCGCAAGCAATATCGCCATGCGGAGTAACATTCCACCCGTCATAAAGCCGACGAACTTATTCGGGCTTGCTTTGAGGGCAAGACGCTGGAAGGCGAAGCTGCTCAGGCCGTAGAAAAGCCCCAGCACGACGCCCAGCACGATACTAAGTGAAAGGCCAGCTTCCATCGACGCCGACGCCGTTTTGGTAAGTTGCGGTGGACCGTTTTGAGTATGCCGCAAACATACGTCGGGTATTTAGAGGACAGCGCCAAGGGGGGGTGAATAATAAATGAAGCAAACTTGAAAGCTTTTCCCCATTTGAACACTGTGCGTACAGATGCTGAAGACCACGTAAAGATGTGCCTGTATGACCTTCCAACAGCACTTATACCCAAACAACCTCTCGCTTCACCAAGGTCGGTTACGTAGGCTACTCTGCACGGGACTCTGCTTCAGCTTCCTTCGTTTTCCGTGCTCGCTCTTCCGTCGACTTCCGGCCCATTTCCGCACTCACAGAGAAGAGTTTGACAAAGAGCGCGCCCATACCAAGCAAACCACCAATTACCATCAACCACGGCATGGTGCCGAGCCAACGGTCGAGGGCGTAGCCGCCAAGCATAAATAAAGCCATGCCACCGGCCAGTTGCATCCCAAGGCCAAGGTAGGATGAGGCCTCACGCAAGGCTGCTCCCGAATCCCTAGCATTTTCCGGCGAACGGCGAGGCGACGAAGCAGGGGTTACCATGATCCACCCTAGCGCGTTTTCGTTTGCACCACACGTTTATCCGTGCGGCCGTTCGCGTGCTTCCCGTCACCGTTTTGTACGGCCACGTCTTCGGCCTTACGACCGGGCCCCATAATGCAGCGTCCATTAAAGATGGCCCCTTCCTCCATCACTAACCGATCAGCGTGGATGTCTCCATCAACACGTGCCGTCCCTTTGAGCACGACGCGCTCACGTGCATGAATCTCACCCTTAAAGACTCCACCAATGTCAGCATTGATGGCCTTCAGCTCGCCTTCGATACTGCCTTCCTGCGTCAGAAAAGCCTTGCCTTCGATGAACACTTTGCCAACCACGTGGCCACTGATGCGCACATCGTTTTTAGCCTGAAACGTCCCTTCGACCGTTGTGCCCTGCCCGATCATGTTGACGTGTTGGGGAGCAGTAGTGGGATTCTGTCGTGCCATTGCAGTGCCCGTGGAAGATGATCCTGACTTGTTAAAAATACCCATGAAGCAACAAAGGTGTTTGTTACCCTGCACAGTGGCAGGGTAGGGGAATTAGGCCGCATAGTACTACACAACGCATACTAGCGTCAACCCGAAGCCATCACCATCCTATGAAAAGGTAACGCGGATCCTGCGCCAAACCGTTCCGCCAAAGCTCAAAATGCAGATGTGGCCCCATAGTGATCTCGCCAGTATTGCCACTGACGGCCACAGCCTCGCGATCCCGGACACGGTCGCCCACCCGCTTCAGTAAGCGTTGATTGTGTTTATAGACCGAGACATAGCCATCGGCGTGCTGAATCGCTACCGTAAACCCCCCATCGTGCGTCCAATCAGCAAAAATAACATACCCATCCCCTATGGCCCGAACGACGGTCCCCTCGTCTACCGCAAGGTCAATGGCAAAATGGCCAATGCGGGCATTAAAGCCGCGCGTCAAGTATCCGTTGACTGGGGGCAACAACGGAAACTGGAGCGCAGAGAGGTAGCGACTGCCCACTCCCCCACTACCGAGCACACTCTCACCAGCAGCAGGCATATTGGCTATCGGCAAAGCAGGTTGCTCATGGTCTTGCCAGTTTTCACTACGCGGCGCGGCAGCAACCTCAGCCAACTCGCCCGTGACGGAAAATGCAGGTGCAAGCCGACGATCAGGAGTGATTGCCGTTGTGTCGGGCTGCCCCATCATCAGTCGGCGCAAGAGCATCATATAGTCTTGCTGGGCCTGTAAAGAGTCCTGCAAAGCCACTAATCGCAAAGAATTCAAGCGAGCTTGCTGACGCATTTCAGCCGTACCATAGCCGGGGATAAATTCTCGCATCGGCGTCAGCACAACCAAAAGCAACACCAACAGGGCAAACCCAACCAAGGAACCCATCCATGCCAGCATCAGTTTGCGCGGCTGAATCCGATGCTGGCGTGGGTGCTCCATGCCGTCTTCGTCCATTACGATGACGGTGTACGTTGCACTCGGATCACGGGAGAGTTCTGTCAAAAAAGACCACATAGCCATGTCGGTTCAGTTGCTACCAAGGTGCCGTGCTCTACACCTTGGCATTCCAACGCCTAACACAACTTAGCGTTTCTCGTTGTTTTTAATGCAGATCCCAACCACATCCATCGAATCCTAACAGAACCCAAGGGTTCGCTGGGTTGACATCTGCACAACTGTTGCCTATTTTTTTCTTCTGCCCACAAGACACTTACTCTTCGGTTTACATACGATACAACCTCTTATGCCTCAGCACAAATCCGCCATCAAGCGTGTCCGTCAGAACGAACGGCGACGTGCCCGCAACCGCTGGCACCGGAGCCGCATGCGGACGATGATCAAGAACCTCCGCGCTACGGAGGAGAAAGAGCAGGCCATCGAGCGCCTCAACAACGTCAAAGCCTACTTGGATCGCATGGCCACAAAAGGCCTCATCCACAAGAATAAGGCGGCCAACTACAAGCGCAAGCTGGAAACGTATGTGAACAGCATCGGCTAGGTGCGCCACACTAGGTTGTATGGAGCCTACTCCTTCTTGGGGTAGGCTTTTTTGTTTTAGATCGGTTCTTGTCCTCTGGCTTGGGTGTTGGATACTTGTGGTGTGTATGTGAAGCAATACATAGCGCTAGCACGTTGTCAAACACTGCGATTGGGCCCGTGCAACTAGGGTTTATGTTCATCTTGGGTTAAATACACAGGATGAAGGCAGCCTTATTTGTAATACACTCGACATTATCCTAGTTTCGGGGCGATTTGGGCTAAATTTTCCCGATGTTGCCCTCTGTATCGTCACGCCACACAACCTTTCTTGTGCCATGCCCAAAAACGGGTTTTCTGTACTGCTTCTACCAGCCTTCTTCGCTGTTCTCCTATTCTCTGGCTGCCGTAGCGTGCCTGTGCAGATCGTAGACCTAAGCGGCCCCGACAGCCTACGGATCAATGAAACGGGGACCTTCTCTGTAGAAACGAATACAGATGCCAAGCCACCCGTCACGTACCGCTGGCAGACGGGTGGTGACGAAAGTGTTGGAACGAGCCAACTCAGCCGGAGCTTCAGCGAAGAAGGACGCTACACTGTTCTCGTCGAGGTAGCCAACCGCAAAGGTAAAAGCGTCGACACGCGCAGCACCACGGTTGACGTCTACCGCCCGCTCATCGCCCCTGACATCGTTGTGCTGACGGCCAACCCCACACGCGGCGATACCCAAACCCCTATCACGTTCCGCGCTACCATTAATGGCGATGGCCCGTTCACATACAACTGGACGCTGGGTGATGGTACAACAAGTGACTTTTCAGAAGTGACGCACACCTTCCGCCGAGCAGGAACGTACACGGTCGGCTTGCAAGTCACAGGACCAGCGGGATCAGCACAACGCAACATCACGGTAGAAGTCGCACGGTTCGAAGCACCCTATTGCCGTCAGCTTACCGAGATGTCACCGGTCTTCTTCGACCGCAATAGCAGCACGCTTAGCACAATCGCCGAAGCGACACTTCAAGAAAACGTCTCGATTCTGCTCGAATGTTCGGATCTTAGCATCGAGGTACGTGGTTATGCCGCTCCCGGGGAGCGTAATGCCCAAGCACTGTCGAGCGATCGTGCCCGTGCCTTAGAGCAGTTTTACATTAGCAACGGCCTTGCTGCAAGCCGCGTGACAGCCAGCGGGTTCGGCCGTGTAACCGGTGTAACCAGCAAAGAAGGTGCGAGCCAGTACCGCCGCTCGGATACCATCCCCCGTCGCTAACCCAGCGACTTCCCTCGTTTTATCCCTAAATCAGCACTCCCATTCATTAACCCCCCTTTCGCTTTAAGGATGGAGGACAGTTCTATGACAGCACGTTACACATACGCCTTGCTGCTACTTCTGGCTGCAGGCATGGTGCTTCCCACCATGACCCAAGCTCAGGAGGTCCGCAGTGAAGACCTCTTTTACATTCAGCCACGCATCGGGCTTAGCTCCTACTTGGGCGACAACGAAAAGTCACCGTTCAACTTCGACGGTGAAGACGCCTTCCCACTCGCGTTGGGGCTTGAGTTTGGTTACCAGTTCAGCCCGAACTACACCTTGGGTCTTGGCTACACGTTTGCCAACTACCCCGGCATCACGGAATTCCTGAGCACCGCTGATGTGCCAGCCTTCGACACCGACGACCATCCGCTGACCCGCCACAGTATCGGCCTGATTGCGCGCTATAACTTTGCGCCAGCCAAGCGCCTGTCGCCGTATTTCCAAGCAGGTCTGCACGCAACCTTCGGCGAAACAGTGGTCTACCCGGACAACGCGACGCTGGCCCAACTGTTGGCCACACCGCTTGCTGAAGAAAGCGAAACGTCCTTCGGTCCGCTACTTGGCCTCGGTGTCGACTTCGCGATCAACGAACGTACCTCGCTGCTCGTGGGCTGGAACACGAACTTCACCTTCCCAGATGAAGCCGCTGACGGCCGCGACAACGACGACGAGATCGCCAACCAAACGGAAGGTGGCTTCGGCCCCGCTGACTGGCTGAACCAACTCACCGTTGGACTCAAGTTCAACTTCGGCAGCAAGCCGGTTCCGGTACAGGTGATGACGCTTGATGGCCCGAACCAGCTCATCGCGGGACAATCCGGTTCCTTCGCAGGTACCTGTAATGCCGACGCGACGCAGCCTGTCACCTATGCCCTTGACTTCGGCGACGGCACCGTGATCGGCGACCCATCGGGCAACCACACCTTCACCCAAGCCGGTACCTACACGGTCACGCTGCGCTGTACGAACAAAGTAAACACCGACGCCCGCTCGATCACGGTGACGGTGCTCGATCGCGTGTGCCGTACCTTCCACGAGGCG
>CAYYHN010000107.1:0-9514 GCA_964471245.1 uncultured Rhodothermaceae bacterium
CAGCATCGCCGAGCGCTTCGGGACCATCACGGAAAAATTTACCCGGCAACAGCCAATTTACCTAGGCTGGGTACCTTTTTCCGCTGCCATCCGGCAAAGCACCCGCGAACAGCGCCCCTTCGTTTGTGAAAAAGGCCCTGCCACAGAAGCTTTTCAAACTTTTGCAGCACGCCTAACACGAGGCCATATGGCATCCGCACCGGTCCTTGCAGCCTAAGAAAACCACGTTTTAAGCCCCTGTGAAGCATTTTGCACAAAATAACTCGAACTGGCAACCATCAGCCGATACTTGGTTTACCGAGGCTGATGGCCTAGGCTGTCTCATCTTGGGACAGCGCTGGTACAGGCCTTGCATCCCTTTGGAACTGATATGTTTTTCGCAACCAACGGACGTGACCATGCGCGCCCTCTTTTCACAGCTGAGCGGCTTGACTGGTCTTCTGACCTTCCTCAACCAATTGATCAGCAGCGTGCCGCTTGATCAAGCAATTTTTGATGCCATCAGTGCCGGTATCGGGGTTTACCTCGTCCTCTTTGTTGGAAGTTTGACCATCCAATACATCTCGAAGCAATCTGCCAAGGCTAAGAAAGCCGAACAGGCGAATGAAGATCCGTTCCAACCGGATCCGCAGATGCAGAAGGTCGAACAAGAACCGCAAGCGATGGCCGCTTGACGATCGATCCATGAACCTGAGTCACAGCACGTTGTGACTTCTTTTGCGTAGCGCTTATGTCGAAGGACTTACAACGCCTCGCCGTACAATTTGCCAAGGAGAACTCCGCAGCCAACCGAGAGGCTGTCGTCGTTGCAGCGGTCCCACTGGTCCGCTCCGTCGTAGGACGCCTCAGCATTCCCGACCACCCGCTTGCGTCTCGGGAAGACCTCGAAAACGTTGGACTGCTCGGCTTGCTTCAGGCGCTTGATGGCTTTGACCCGGACCGAGGTACACCGTTCGTCTCGTACGCCTACGGACGCATCCGAGGGGCACTCGTCGACTACCTCCGATCGATCGACGCCTTGCCTCGTGAGCGCCGCCGCCAACTGGCCCAAGCGCAACGCGGCATCGATGAGCTGCGACAAATCATGGGAGAGGAGCCTTCTGATCAAGACGTAGCCGACTACTTGGGCCTGTCGCTCTTCGAATACCACACGCTGCTCCGCGACGCCCAGTGTCGCTTCTCGCTGTCGCTCCACTCGCCTATCGACTCCGATGGTGAGCAGATTGTCCTCGAGACGATCCCGAACGAAGAGACATTTAAGGCCTTCGAGGCCATCGACCGCGAGTCGCTCAAGAGCTATATCCTGACGCTCATCAAAGAATTGCCGGAACGCGAACAGACCATCCTCGCGCTCTACTATTTCGAGAACCTGACGCTGCGCGAGATTGCTGGCCTGATGGATCGCACGGAAGCACGCATCTCGCAGATCCTTGGCAAGATTCTTACGACCATCCGCAGTCGCTTGGCCCGCGTCCAACACAAGGCCGCTTGATTTCTCCGTTCTACGTGGTGGTAGAACTCGCTGGCAACAGCGATACGCCCTCAGTTCACTTGCTGGGGGCTTTTTTGTTCTGCTTGCAAACGGACTTCGTCTAAGCAAGCTTAGGAGAGTCTCCTGTTCAGAAAGGTATACGTCTCATAGGTTCAGTGATTGTAACATACTGACTCGCTTATGCATGAATCGCATTGCTGAGCCTATCCGAATGCTATCACTGAATACCAAGCGCTTGATGTGTTGTTCGCGTTTAGGGCGGCTTAATAAAGAGCCCTCTCGCTTATTGATGAACCCATTTAGAATAACGGCTATACATCACCAATCACCTCTCCTGACGTCAGCTAGGTTTTTTCACAAGTTGCAATAACAGACTATGACACAGTGATGTCACATCACAAGGAGAACTTATGGACTGTCGTTGTTTCAATTAGACCTATCAAGCCATGGCTTCAGCCAGTCAAAACCTTCGCACCAGACGCGATGCCTCCGTTCGTAACGCCATCCTGCGTGTCCTCCCGACGGAAGGTGAAGGCATGACCCACGGCCAGTTGATCCGAGCCGTCCGTCCCCTTTTACCTCTAGCGCTGTTTCCACAAGAACGTACCGTCCGCTGGTATACCCGCACGGTGCAACACGACCTAGAAGCCCGCCGCATCGTACGGCGCGTTTCTCCCCGCTCCCTACGCCTGCTGCGCTCGCTACCGGACGCGTGCTAGGATCGCATCATAAATCGCATTTGCCATACTAGCCGACAGGTTGTCGATGAGTTCGTCTTCGAGCACGCGGCGTGCCTCTTCCTGCTCGTCCTTGTCGAACAAGGCACGTTGGCTGCTGCTTAGGTCAAGATCGGCATAGTCGCCTGCATATTCGGCTCGCTCGATTCGGTCACGAACTTCGACATCGACTTTGCGCTCCTGCACAACAGTGCGATCGGCCGTGTCGACTAGTTGGAAAACAACTTCTGCAGTGAGCTTCACGTTAACACGCTGGAAGGTGTACGTTGTATCCTGCGCGTTGCGGCCACGGGTACGCACCTCCCGCGTTTCTTCGCGGGAGAGTTCTTCTTCCGTGACGAATTTGGTGGCCTCGATGAATACCGTGTAGTCCGCCTCGAATAGGCGGCCCACCTCTGCGAGTTCGGTCCGACTCAGCGTCCGGTTGTGATAGCGCAGCCGCCGCAGTTCACGGCGCAGTTGCACGGGATCGGCGATGGCAATGAACGGAGGCGGTGCAGACCAGTGGTCATAGGTCATGATTTCGTTCAGGTCCGTTAGCGCGGTGGAAGGCGCTGTGCGGAGCCATGATTCCAAGCGCCAAATAGGCAGGACGGCAACCTGCTGCGTGCCACGATCGAGGGCGATGCGCTGCAATTCAAGGGCATCTTGCACGCCAGCTCCACTCGGCCCCACGAGGTCGATCGCTGCCTGCGCATGCCCGAAGGCAGCGCGTGGGTAGTCGCGGTCGAGGTCGGCTTCAGCCCAGCGTAGCAGGACGCGGAAGCGTTCGGGGACGGCACTACGTCCGTAGCGATCTTCCACCCGCGTGTATAACCGCAACGCCTCCGACCAATCCCCTGCGTCTTCGGCAGCCACGGCGGCACGCAGCACTTCTCGAATGGCTCCATCGGTAAGGCGGGAGCGATACGAACCAAAGTTGTCGGGCGGATCTAGGGTGACGCCTACGATGTCAGCTTCGCGTATGAGTCGTTCCAGATCGTCAAGAACGCCAAGGCTGTGCTCATAGGCACCACGTGCTTCGTCAGACGCAATTTCATCAGCATACAACGAAACAGCACGGGGTCCTACCTCGCGCAGGCGGAGGCGTGCCGCATCTAATTCAGCATCACGCTTGAGCGCTTCGATGTACGCACGGGCAGCTTCAACATAGCGACCTTCTGCTTCAAGGTCATTCGCGCGATTAAAGCTCTTCTCGGCACTCTTGCAGGCCGTCAGGCCAACCAGCAGCATGCATGCGAGCAACACGTAACCTGTAGGACGGTAGCGCATAATCCTCATAGGGAGTCGGATGATTAGTTTGTTTGTGGAGATATCAATAGCATGTCGAAAAGCATCGTCAATTGATGCCATCGCAGATGTTGGACACTCACAGCTTGGGCATGGTAAGGTAAAACGTAGCTAGAATAATCGCGTCTTCCTACCGATACTGCAGTTAATGCCATCTCGATACACTTTGCGTGACGGGCTAACAAGGTTCGAGCCCGGCAAGCCTAGTGTATTGTTTTTTTCTTCTACCTGTACATAATCAACCCTTTTTGGGGAGTGCTGTGCCGTTTTGCGCATCAAATGCCACTCAACTTACAGTGAGAAGCGCGTACTTGTGCTTGTAAATGCCCTCAATTTAGGTCAACAACGTACACCGAAGGAAGCCAATTTGCTTATTTCCCTTGTTTATCAGGATAGGGATGCATGTGCAATAACACGTTAAAACCAACCCTGTCACCTCTCGCAATGTTGTTACGGGCACGTCTGACAGCCGTAGTCTTCAAGCTTTCGCCCGAGTCATCTAGCTTGCCTGCGCGTGTAATCACCAAGTTTTTCATCGGCCCCCGGCACTCGAGGGGAAATTTGAGCGTTACCTTACTCTTTGCCGGGAGCATGCTGAATAGAGAGCAACGGCATGCCCTCTTCCGCCTGCGCCATTGTGCGCTTTTTATGTTATGCTTAACTATAGATGCCCGCTATGAGTGAGATTATAAACCAACCGATGGGGGACGGTTCGGAAGCGCTTCCGAATACCCTACCCGCGATGCTAGAAGCTGTACCCGACCTACCCGTCCAAGCCGTTGGCCCGGAACACTTTGACGCTGACACACTCCGCCGCGTGTACCGCACCATGTGCCTCTCGCGCCGCCTCGACGAGAAGATGTTGACGCTACTCAAGCAGGGCAAAGGCTTTTTCCATATCGGCTGTGCAGGACACGAGGCCGCACAAGCCGCTGTAGGTCTGCTTTCGCAACCGGGAACGGACTGGTTTAGTTTTTACTACCGCGATTTGTGCATGTACCTCATGCTAGGTGCAACGGCACGCGAGGTGATGTTGCACCATATGGCGAAAGCAGACGACCCCAACTCGGGGGGCCGACAGATGGCAGAGCACTACAGCGATCCAGAGAAGCATATCATCCCGCTCTCGTCGTCCGTAGGCACCCAATTCCTCCCCGCCGTAGGTATCGCCATGGGGCTGCGTCGCGAAGGGAAAGCCGCCTATGCCTATTCCTCATGCGGTGATGGCGCAACGTCGCAGGGCGCGTTTCACGAAGCACTGAACTGGGCCGCACGCGACAACGCACCGGTGCTCTTCATGGTGCAAGACAACGGCTACGCCATCTCGGTACCCGTACGCGATCAAACGGCGGGCGGCTCGGCCTACAAATTGGCACGTGGCTACGAAGGCCTGAAGCGCCTCAACGTGGACGGCACCGACTTCTTCAAGACCTACGCCGCAGCGAAGGTCGCCATCGACCACATGCGCAACGGCGGCGGCCCTGTCTGCCTCGTAGCGGATGTTATTCGCTTGCTTCCGCACTCTTCGTCGGATAACCATGCCAAGTACCGCACGCCGGAAGAGTTGGAAGCCGACCGGCAGGTGGATCCGCTCGTTCGCATGGAGCTTCAGCTCATCGAGGCAGGCGTCCTCACTGCCGACCAAGTAACGGCGATCCAAGCCGAGGTGAAGCAGGAGGTCGATGCAGCGGCGCTCTGGGCCGACCAACAGCCCGACCCGTACCCAAGCACAGCGACCAAACACGTCTACTTCGAAGGCAACGACGGCCTCACTTACGAAGCAAGCACACCCAGCGGCGACCCCGTGGTGATGGTCGATGCCATCAACCACGCGTTGCACGAAGAGATGGAACGCAACGACAAGATGCTGGTCTACGGCGAAGATGTAGCAGGCGGCAAAGGCGGCGTCTTTACGGCCACGCGCAACCTAACAGACGTCTTCGGACCCGACCGCTGCTTCAATTCGCAGCTTGCCGAGAACTCGATCATCGGGACGGCTGTGGGCTTTGCGGCAATGGGGTACAAGCCCGTCGTCGAGATTCAGTTTGGTGATTACATTTGGCCTGCCATGCAGCCGCTACGCAATCAGGTGGCCTCCTTCCGCTACCGCTCGAACGGACGCTGGGGCTGCCCGATGGTGATTCGCGTGCCGATTGGCGGCTACATTCATGGCGGCCTCTGCCACTCGCAGAACATCGAAGCCATCTTTGGGCACATGCCGGGCTTCAAGATCGCCCTGCCATCCAACGCGGCTGATGCCAAAGGGCTACTCAAGTCGGCCATCCGGATGCAAGACCCCGTGCTGTTCCTTGAGCACAAAGCACTCTACCGCGCTGCTGCGGCCCGCACGCCGGAGCCCGATGCCGACTACCTCCTCCCCTTTGGCAAAGCCAACGTCGTCCGCGAAGGCACAGACCTGACGGTCGTCACGTACGGCATGATGGTCCATAAGGCCAACAACGTTGCGCGGCAATTGGCGAAGGAAGGCATCGAACTGGAGATCATCGACCTCCGCACCATTATCCCCCTCGATACCGCGACCATTCTTGCTTCGGTACGCAAGACGAACCGTGCCCTCGTTGTGTACGAAGACCACGAGTTCGCAGGCTTCGGAGCCGAAATCAGTGCCCAAATCGCTGACAAAGCATTTGAGCACCTCGATGCTCCTGTACGCCGTGTCGCGGGTGCTTTCTCGCCGATTCCCTTTGCTGATCCGCTAGAACGCGCCGTGCTCCCCAGCGATGACAACATCCTTGCTGGCGTCCGTGCAATGCTCGATTACTAAGCTTGATAACGTTTGCTTAACAGCCCCGGTGCGCTTTATGCCTGCCGGGGCTTTTTTCGTTGACATCGCCCGGTGCGTTCCGTATCGTCGTCGCACCGCCCGTGCCAATTGCCTCGCTTGTCCCTCCTGTGCACCCTAAACCCATTCGACCGAAACCAGGCCAAGAATCCGTCTGGGATTATCCCCGGCCGCCCCGCCTCGAACTCACGACGCGGCACCTACGTGTTGTCTTTGCTGGTATCGTACTTGCCGACACCAACCGCGCCTACCGCGTTCTGGAGACGAGCCATCCACCCGTGTACTACATTCCACCAGAGGACGTGCAAATGGCACACCTGCGTCGGGTGGACGGCATCTCGTTCTGTGAATGGAAAGGCAGCGCGATCTATTACGACATTGCCGTAGGCGACCAACATGTAAACAAAGCAGCATGGGCCTACCCTGACCCAACACGTCGGTTTGCAGCCATGCAGGATTATATCGCCTTCTACGCGCACATGATGGATGCCTGCTACATCAATGACGAAAAAGTAACACCACAGCCCGGTAACTTCTACGGGGGTTGGATTACGCAGGATATTGTGGGCCCATTCAAAGGTATTCCCGGTTCTTGGGGATGGTAACGAGCTATTGAAATAACAATCCGACATGATGCGCACGTTCCGTCTCCACCGCGTTCTACTTGGCCTTCTTGCGATAACCGTCCTGTCCATTGATGCTGCTGCACAAGCGTGGGTGCAACCACCCGGAAACGCTTACATTAAGCTGGCGCACGGTCGCTCAGATGCTGCAGAGCAGTTTAGTGCTGATGGCACACGGATTCCCTACAACCTGCTTTTTGAAGACGAAGACACGTTTTCGGATCGCAGCTATTATCTCTATGGCGAAGTAGGCGTGACACCTCGGCTTACGCTCGTCGGTTTGCTTCCGCTTAAAGAGATCACTCTTGTGGACGAGTTGGTTGGTCAAGAAACGGGCCCGATCCAAGCGAGTGGCGTCGGTTCCTTGATGTTCGGTGTGCGTTGGGACCTTCAACCTTCGCTTGGCTTTACTGCAGAAGATCGGCATGCGGCAGCAGCCAACGTAATGCTTACCGTTCCTACGGGATACACGCGTAATGCATCACCTTCGATTGGTGCAGGCCAAGTGGATCTGCAAGGCATGCTGCATTACGGACTCAGTCTTTTTCCATTTCCTGGCTATGCACAGGTAGGCATTGGCTTGCGCTTGCGTTCTGACATCTACGAACTCTCGAAGACCATCGACTGCTCGGAGGTCGTACGCTGCCAAGAAACCACCCGTCCGGATTACGGGAACGAGTGGTTGATGAACGGCGAAGTGGGGGTCAATCTGGGACGATGGGTATTGGCACAGGCGCTCGTGCAAAGCACGTGGTCGAACCAAGCGCCCGAATCGACCTTCGACCCGGCCAACCCCTTTCCGACGTTGCAGCGCTTTGTCAAGACGGGCATCGGAGTGACCGTATCGCCGGTGCCGCTGATTGGGCTAAGCGTGCAGTATTTCACCACGCCCGTCGGTCGTAACACGATTGTATCGGATGACGTTTTTTGGGGCGTCGAGGTTCGGATGTAGGAGTTGGTTCATTTGCTGGCTCCATTGTGCTGAAGATTTTGGTCAACAATTTGCCGCAAACGCTACCAACCAACCCCTCAAGCCTGTGCGCTACCTTCTCTGCCTAGCTTGCCTCCTCCTTGTTGTTTCACACCAATACGCCACAGCCCAAGCATGGCCTATGCCCAAAGGCGAGGTCTATGTCAAAACCTCATACGGTGCTGTCACAGCGGGCGAACAGTTTACGTTTGACGGCCGCGAGACGGAATTCGTCGATGGCCTCGAAGGCGATACGTTCCGCGACCGTAGCCTGTACGTCTATACGGAGGTCGGCCTTACCAACCAACTCACCCTCACGGCAACGCTGCCGTACAAGCGGACGTTCATCGAAGACCAAGCCTTCGACTACCGCACGTTTGCGTTTGGCACCGCCGCATTAGGACTTCGTGTCGGGCTGCTCCCGTTGCTTGGTTTGGAGGGTGGCGCGAATGCGCTCGCGGCCAATGTGGGTGTCAACCTGCCAACGGGCTACACGCGCAACTTCACCCCCAGTGTGGGGTCGGGTCAGACAGATGTGCAACTGACGCTGAATTACGGCCGAAGCTTCTGGCCCCTGCCTGCCTATGCCCAAGTTGGCGGTGGCTACCGGCTACGAACGAACCATTTTGGATTCTCGCAAGCGACAGCGTGCCAACCGGGCCAAGACATCGACTGCATCGAAGACGCCCAGCCTGACTTCGATAACGAACTGTTGTATGCCTTCGAGGTTGGCCTGACGCCGCTGGAAGGCGGCGTGCTCCTGCAACTCAAAGGCAACGGCCAAGCGTCTGTCAACGAGCCGACGGTGGGCTTCACAGCACGCAACCCCATTCCAACGAGTCAGCGCTTCTTTAAACTAGGCGGCGGTCTCGCCCTCTATCCGTTCCGTCTTGCGGGCGTCAACAACCTAGCTGCTCTCGGCCTGAGCGTCGAATACTACCGCACGATCGACGGCCGCAACACCCTCAACTCCCGCGACCTGTTCGTCGGAATCGAGTACCGGATGAAGGTGTTTTAGACGAGGCCGTTGGCCTTTAGACATTGGCCGTTGGGTTTTCGTACTCAAGGCCTTGTGGTTTACTTCCGCGCGTTACGACGCGCTCTTTTCGCACTTCGACTTTCGCACTTCGACTATACCCATGAGCCCCTCCACTTCCTCACGTCGCACCTTCCTCAAACGCCTTGGCGGCATTACCCTTGGCTTGACACTCGTACCCCTAGCAGGCTGCGAAGACAACCTCGTCGAGCCCCGCATCGATGGGACCGATATTCCCTTCTTGACGCCGAACCAAGACTTCTTCGTCCAGTTCGGCGGCCGCAGTTCCATCGCTGGATGGTCAATGCCCGAAGTAAGCAGCGCCGACTGGAGCCTCCGCATCGACGGCCTCGTAGACAACCCGATCACCATCACCTTTGCCGACCTGATGGATGCCGCTTCGGAAGCCGAGGTAACTGTCGTCAAAACCATGCGCTGCATCATCGACAGCACCTTCATTCCCGGCCTCATCGGAACCGCCACCTGGACGGGGGTACCCCTGCGCCGCTTCCTCGACCAAGCAGGCGTCGACCTTGGACAAACCCAGCGCTTCCGCCTGTACG
>CAYYHN010000108.1:0-9478 GCA_964471245.1 uncultured Rhodothermaceae bacterium
CTGCAAGAGGGTGAATTCGAACGGCTGGGCGGCTCGACGACGTACACTGTCGATGTGCGCGTGATCGCCGCGACCAATCGCGACCTTGCTAAGCGCGTGGCCGCTGGGGAATTCCGCGAGGATCTCTACTATCGCCTCAACGTGGTGCCGCTGCGCCTTCCACCGCTGCGCGACCGTACGGGCGACATCCGCCTGCTCGTTGAGCACGTGCTGCACGCCACGGCAGTCCGTTTCGGCCAGCCAGTTCCTAGCGTGCCCGAGGCGGTGATGCGTACGTTCGAACGCTACCGTTGGCCCGGCAACGTGCGTGAACTCGCCAACGTTGTCGAGCGCGCACTCATCCTGTCCGATGGCCCCACCCTTCAACTCGACGAACCGTTGGGCACCGCTGCACTAGCAACGCCGCAACCCCAAGGGCAGACGATGGAGGACGTCGAACGCGCCCACATCCTTCGTGTACTCGATGCAACGGGCTGGAAGGTGCGTGGCGAAAACGGAGCGGCCGATGTGCTGGCATTGCATCCGAGCACGCTTCGCTCCCGCATGAAAAAGCTTGGCATCGAACGTCCATGACGTCGCTCTGTGCGCGCGATATATCGTTCATGCGCGATATGCCGCGCCGACACTTTTCGCGCAGATAGCAGGTGACAAGTTAAAATCGCCCTATCTGGGCCAATTGAAGGGATTTGTGCCGTCGAGGTGCAATTGGCACGTGCATGGCAATAGGAATGGGCACAGCCGGAACATCATCCGGCCTTCCTTAAAGAATCATTCTCATTTCCTAATTACCATGACGTACATCCAACGCATCACCTCGCGCATTCAGTACCTGTTCATCCTGCTGTTCTTGGCAAGCCCCGTGGCCGTTCAGGCTCAAGACGCCCCAGTTGCACCTGCGATCCAGTCACACACTTCCGGCCTGTTCCTGCACGCTCGCACAGGCGGCCACGGCATGGCCTTCGATGGTCCCGCCGACGCTGAGGGCGGCGGCCTTGGGCTGCGGGTCGGCTACGGCTTCTCCGACCGCTTCACCGTGTACCTCGGCGTCGAAGGCGCTGGGTTCGACGGTGGCCGTGGCTTCGAAGGTCTCGGCGAAGACGAAGAGTACGGCGCGGTCTATGTTGAACTCGGCAGTCGCTATCATTTCCGCCGTGGCAAGCGACTCGTCCCCTACGCTGACGCCGCCCTCGCTGTGGTCGGGCTGGGCTACAACGGCACCGGCCCCTTTGCTGGTGAAGATGTGACCTACGGCGGGGCTGGCCTCTCGATGGGTGGCGGCGTGCTGTACTTCTTCACGCCCAAGATCGCCCTCGACAGCGGCATCGCTTTTACCCCGGGCAGCCTCCGGGAACAGTCCATCGACGGCACGCGGAACGATGTGAACATCGGCATGGCGGGTGCACGCATCCACGTCGGCATCTCGTTCTACCCCTTCCGATAAACGTGTCCCGACCTTACTCGTACCGATCAACGTCGTTCGTTCCACGCACCCGGCCAACGCGCGCCTTTTCATAGATAGCACCATGACCTTGTCTCTGCCAATGACTGCGCTCACTACACCCCATGCCACCCAACGATCCATGAAAGCCGTCGCCTACACACGTTACGGTGCGCCTGAGGTGCTCGCGCTGACCGATGTGCCACGGCCTGAACCCGGAGCGAACGAGGTGTTGATCCGTGTGCACGCCACGCCCGTTACCACGGTCGACAGCATTTTTCGTAAGGGTGACCAAGCTTTCGCACGGCTCTACACAGGCCTGCGTGGTCCCAAGCGCTCCATTCTGGGGGCACTCTTCTCGGGTGAGGTCGTGGCCGCCGGGTTGGAGGTTACACGCTTCAACGTCGGCGATGTCGTCTATGGCGCGAATGACTTCGGTGCTCATGCGGAGTACCTCTGTTTGCCGGAAGACGCAGCCATTGTGCGCAAGCCCGATGCCGTAACCCACGAGGAAGCCGCCGCCGTCGTCGAAGGAGCGCTCACCGCGCTGCCGTTTCTACGCGATACAGGGCGCTTGCAGCCGGGGCAACGGGTGCTCATCAATGGAGCGTCAGGATCTGTCGGTACGGCGGCGGTACAGCTCGCCAAGTACCTCGGTGCCCACGTTACCGGCGTTTGTTCCAGTCGCAATGTTGAACTGGTTAAAGGCCTCGGCGCAGATGACGTGATGGATTACACCAAAGAAGACTTCACGCAGGTAGACGCGCAGTACGATCTTATCTTCGACACGATTGGCGCGTCCTCATTCAGGCAGGCGAAACGTGCGCTGGTGCCCCAAGGCGTCTACCTCTCGCCCGTGATTAGCGGCACCATCCTGTGGCAGATGGTGTGGACCACGCTGCGCCCCGGCAAGAAAGTTCGGTTTGCTGCGACAGGCACCCGCCCTGCTTCGCAACGCATCGAAGACTTGGAACAGATCAGCTACCTACTAACGACGGGGCGTCTGAAAGCCGTCATCGACCGCACGTACCCGATGGAGGACGTTGTAGACGCGCATCGTTATGTGGACAGCGGCCGCAAGCGTGGCAACGTTGTGCTCAGTCTGGTATCCTAGTGCTGCGTCAAGATTGCACATTCGGGTTCTGTGTGTCCCCTTTCGCCCCCACCTACGTTCCTTGCCATCTCATCCATCCGTAAGCACCAAGAATACGCCGCCTGCAAAAATATACGGGTGCCCCTGTAACACTATTAGTTTTGTCCTATAGAACAAATAAAATTCTACCCCACACATCCATGAACCTGTTGTCGCGCACCGAAGAGTTGTTGCTGCTGTCTGTATGGAAGCTCCAAGATGACGCCTATGGGCTATCTATTCGCCGGCATATGTCAACCTTGCTGGACAAGCGGGTTTCTGTCGGCGCGGTGTATATCCCGTTGGAACGGCTGGCTAAACAGGGCTATCTCCATACACGGGAAAGCGAGCCGACGGACAAACGAGGCGGGCGCCGCAAAAAGTTTTACAGGTTGACGGGCAAAGGCGTTGCCGCCCTCCAAACCGTCCGGCAACTTCATGAACAAGCGTGGTCTGGTCTACCTGACTTTGCCTTTGCTTCCTAAACTGCTACCATGCCACACCCTGCCCCCAATACGTCTCCACCTCCCATAGCCCGGTGGATCTTGGAGCGTGGCCTCGGTGAGGCACACGGCTCGGTCATCGGTGATCTCGAAGAAGAGTTCCTCGATGACGTGGACTGGTATGGAGGGCGACGCGCAGCCCTGCTATTCTGGATGCATGTGTTGTGGGCCATCCCCTCTATTCGTTTGCACGACCTCATCTGGCAACAAACCATGTGGCGTAATTATCTCACCGTAGCTTTCCGCAGTCTCTACAAGTACAAAGGGTTCACCTCGATTAATGTTGTGAGTTTGGCGGTCAGCATGTCCGTGTGCCTGTTGATCATCACCATCGCTAGGGACCAACTTAGCCAAGATCGCTTCCATGAGAACGCAGATCGCATCTATCGGGTGACCAGCGAGAATACGCAGCCCTACAGCAGCATCAACCTAGCCACCTCCCCAGCACCGCTTGGCCCAAGCCTGCTCACAGAGGTGCCTGAAGTGGAAAATATGGTCCGTTTCCGCCGCTTGGACGGACCAGCGACTGTGGCCGACGAAACGGTCGTGCTTACAGGGCTGTACGCTGAAGACTCGTTCTTCGAGGTCTTTGACTTCGCCCTCCTTAGAGGTAACCCAACCTCGGCACTATCAGAACCCTATTCGATCATACTCAGCCAAGCCGCCGCGACTTCACTCTTCGGGGATGACGATGTGCTCGGCCAGGTGGTGGATCGCGGCGATATGGGCCTCTTTACGGTCACTGGCATCTTGGCTGATCGCAAGGAAAAGACCCACCTGATCGTGGATGTGCTCGCCTCCTTTTCGACGCTTCCCCTCCTGGGTCCCGAAACTGCGGACATGACGTACGACTGGTACAACGGGGCTAGTTTTTACAACTATCTCTTGCTTGCCCCAGACGCCAATCCAGATCACGTACGCTCACAGACCCAGTTGATTCTCGCACGGCACTATGCCGGTCGGGAAGAGCCGCAACCAGAGTTGCAGCTTCAGGCTCTGTCAACCATTGCTGCTGGAAACACCCTATCCAACCAGATCCGCCCTGTCATGTCACGCCTGACCCTCAACTTTTTAGGGGCAATTGGATTGGCACTCATGCTGGTCGCCATGTTCAACTATATCAGCATAACAGCCGCACGCTCCCTAAAACGTGCCCGAGAAATTGGCGTCCGCAAAGTTGTTGGGGCCCATCGGAGCCAGATTGTTCAGCAGTTCCTCAGCGAAGCTGTGGTTGTAGCGTTGCTGGCCTGTGTTCTCGCTTCCGTCATCTTAGCTTGGATGATTCCCGCCTTCAACAACCTCACTGGTTTGCAGCAAGATCTGAACCTCGACGGCGTTTCCGTTGATATTTGGTCCGATGCTGGAATCTATCTACTGTTCTTGATCTTCGCGGTAGGTGTCGGGCTGCTTGCGGGCATCGTTCCTGCCTTTAAGCTTGCTTCCTACGCCCCGTCCCGCGTTCTCAAGGGATTACCCTCAATTAAGGGGTTTGGCCAGATGGCGCTGCGCAAGAGCTTAATCGTGCTCCAGTTTTCGCTGTCTATCATCGGCATCATCGCGACGACGGTGATCTACCAGCAGTTTTCCTTCAGCCTACATGCCGACTACGGATTTGATCAGCACCACCTCATTACGATTCCGCTCCAAGATGTTGCCCATGAGACATTCCGCAACGAACTGGAGACCCTTCCCGAGGTCGCCCAAGTCTCGATGGCCAGTGCCGTACCATCTGCTGGTTCCTCGGGCTGGACGGCCATCAAGGCAGAGCACATGGAACGGGTCATGCCAGTCCCATTCTATGCAACTGATTCGCACTTTATGGATCAGTTCAACGTCGACCTTCTAGCTGGACGCGATTTCTCATCGACCGATCCGACCTCTGGGCAGTACGAAGGCATCCTGCTGACTGAACAAGCGGCTCTCGCTATGGGATTTGAATCACCCGAGAGCGCCGTTGGGCACGTCGTATGGATGGATGCATCCCCCGACCCGGTTGATGCCGTCATCCAAGGTGTGGTAAGCAACTTCTACGCACGTGGCTACGACCGGGGGTATGTCCCGGTTGTCCTCCGGCAGTTGCCCGGCCACTATACCACGGCGATCGTTCGCTTGAATACCCACGACGTAGCCATGGCACTCGACAAACTGCAAGGCGTCTGGAAGCGCGTGGCACCCGCGTCGCCCTTCACCTATGCATTCTACGATGACCAGTTGGAAAGTCAGTTCGCCTTTATGAGCGACTTCTTCAAGTTTGTTGGCCTACTCAGCGGCTTTGTCATTTTCATAGCCTGCCTAGGCTTGCTCGGCATGGCAAGCTTTACTGCAGAGACACGCATTCAGGAGGTCGGTATCCGCAAGGTCCTCGGGGCTGATATTCGGAATGTGGTTCTCCTGCTATCCGGCGACTATCTCAAACTGATTACCCTTGCCGTTCTCCTGGCCTCCCCGTTGGCGTACGTGGGGATGCAGGCGTTCCTGCAGAACTTCGCCAACCGCGTGGACCTGTCACTGTGGATGTTTCTCGCAGGCATCGTGCCGACCATCGGCATCGCCCTTCTCACCCTAGGCTCACAAACGATTAAAGCCGGACTTACCAATCCCGTTGAGACCCTTCGGCAAGACTAAGGCTCTACGGTAGCACCCTTTTATCCCTCTCAAGGATCATCGGGCGTCACGACACGCTGCAAGATGTCCAACGCTGCCGCGTGTTTCACAAGTGCTGTTATATCGATGCCTGCACTCATCACATCAGTAGTCTTCTATCTGGAGACCAGCGGCACCAAAAGATAGGAATTCCCCTCAACCGTATCCGATGTTCAGCGGATCCTGCATAGAGAGCAGATATACCGGGGCCATGGTGACGCTAGTATGGATGCATATGCGGTAGTGCGTCAACCTTTTTGCGTAGCCCTGCAACTTACCCCATGATATGTCGTGAGACTACACATCATATGTAGCCCCGCAACATATCCCTCTTGCCGTTTCTATGATTGCCAAACCCCTTGTAGCTGCGACGCTCAAGCCGATGATGCTTTCTATTCTCGCCGAAGGTGAATCCTATGGCTACCGCATCATCAGTCGTGTGCAGAAGCTCTCGAAAGGACAGATGAACTGGACGACGGGGACACTCTACCCATTGCTCCATCGGCTCGAAAAAGAAGGTCTGGTCGAATCGTTTTGGCGGGAATCGCCTGAGGGGCGGCGGCGCAAGTATTACCGCCTCACGCCGCAAGGACACGAAGCATTAGTCCATGAGAAGCAGCAGTGGCTGGACGTCCACGGTATGATGGCCGAACTCTGGGGCCTCACTCCAGCTACGGATTAAAAACGGCCCCTTCATGGCTATCCGCCCCGAACCGTTTGAGGCAAGACATCTATGCGGAAACAATCCCCGTTCGATTTAGAACTGGCACTTGCGCGATGGCGCAAAGCAACGTCGTGGCACACGGCACTCACCGAAGAAGACCGTGATGAACTGGTGCAGCATATCCGCGACCAGGTGGATGAACTGCGCATGATGGGTCTGAGCGAAGCAGCCGCCTACCGGCAATCCATCGAGCAGATGGGGCCTGAGTTTGTCACTGAAGAAGCCTACCGAACGAATCTAGATCTCCTCCCTCACATAAGTCTATTGTGGTCAATGTTTAAGAGTTATTTGATGATTGCATGGCGCAATCTGCTCAAGCATAAAGGCTTCAGCACCTTAAATATTGCAGGCCTTGCCATTGGTTTGGCCTGTAGCTTTTTCATTGTAATCTGGATACAACATGAGCTACAGGTCGATCAATTTCACACCAATAGTTCGGCATTGTATCAGCTCCGCATGAACCACCACGGGGATGAGCAGATCGCGACGTGGTCCAATCTCCCCTTGCCGTTGGCGCAGGTTCTGGAGGACGATTTGCCCGAGGTTGAACGCGCTGTTGTTACCCTACCGATTACGGCTGCGCTAAAGCATGGGGAGCAGGGAAGCCGTGAGGTCGGCTATTACGCGGGGGCGGGTTTCTTTGAGGCCTTCACGTTTCCTGTACGTGTAGGCGATCCGGCGACCGCATTGCTTGACCCAACCGGCCTTGTAATTACCGAGTCCTTGGCTACGAAATACTTCGGCGTTGATTGGCAGCAGCAAGATATCCTCGGCGCGTCAATCCGGCTCGACTATTGGCAGTCCAACGGAGGCGTTTTAGGGCAAGCCATCCGCGTGCCTTCACAAACAGACTTTACCGTAGCCGCTGTCGTTGACGATCCACCAGCCACATCTTCCTTGCAGTTTGATTTCGTGCTGCCCATAGCCGATGTGATACAGCATTTCCCGCATATTCAAAACTGGGGGCCACGATGGTTTGAAATGTATGTATTGGCTGCGCCTCGCGTTCCTGAGCATGTGCTCGCAACTAAGGTAGAGCCTCTGCTAGGACGTTACGCAGAGGGCAGTGAAAACCAGCAGCTTATCGTACAGCCTTTTGCAGAAACGTACCTCTATGGCTCTTTCGAGGAAGGACAGGCCGCAGGCGGCCGCATCACGCAACTCTACCTGATGGGCCTCGTTGGGTTGGCGTTGCTTCTGATCGCTTGCATCAATTTTACAAACTTAGTCACGGCACGCTCGAACCAACGCGCTCGGGAGATTGGGGTACGCAAAGCGCTTGGAGCCACACCGTCGTTTTTGATACAGCAGTTCTTAGGCGAGGCCATGCTTACCGCGTTGGTTGCTTTTGGGGCTGCTGTGGTCCTCATGGCTCTGTTTATGCCGCTCTTCAACGGGGTCGTCGGGACGGCAATTACGTTAGGCAGTATCCACCTTTGGACGTGGTTGGCCTTTGCAGGCCTTGCGCTTGGAGTTGGGTTTGTGGCGGGGAGCTACCCGGCGTTTTACTTGGCTTCGCTTCAGGCCGTTCGGGCTTTTCAGCATCGGCAGCATGGCGGTAGGACGGGTGCCGTTGGCTTGCGCAAAGGGCTGGTCGTGCTTCAGTTTGTGATGGCTGCATTCCTCATCGTGGGCACGCTGACGATCTATCAACAACTCCACTTCTTGCAGACGAAGTCACTCGGCGTTGAGATGAATGATGTGGTGCGCGTCCGCCTAGAAGGCAACATGGCGGATCAGTATACCGCCGTCCGTGATCAACTCATGCAGTCGCCTGCGATAACATCGGTTGCACGGTCGAGCGCGCACCCGCTCAATGTGACCATCAAAAACTCGAATGTGTTATGGGCTGGCAAAGAGATAGATGAGCCCGCTTTGTTTAAGGTCCTCGATGCCGATGCGCACTTTGTACATACGATGCAATTGCCACTCGTAGCCGGTCGCTTTTTCGATGATACCCGCGACAGGAATACGCTCAGCTACGTAATCAATGAGTCGGCGGTACAGGCTATGGGGCTAGAGAATCCTATCGGACATCCGTTTGCCTTTGGGTATGATCTGGATAGCAATGATGCGCAGCTTGGGCAGATTATCGGTGTGGTGAAGGACTTTCATTCGGGGTCCTTGAAGGACGATCCTGTTGGTCCATTGGCTTTCCGCTTCGCGCCTGATGGCGCAAACTTTTTGCTCGTGCGCACGATTCCCGGACGGCAGCGCGAGGCGTTGATGGCCCTCGAAACGATTCACGATGCGGTGAATCCGGGGTACCTCTTCGAATATGCTTTTCTGGAAGAGGAATACGCAGCCTATTATCGTGATGAACAGGTGTTGGGGCAGATGTCGCAGGTCTTTGCTGGGCTTGCCATCTTCATCGCTTGCCTTGGGTTATTGGGCTTGGTTGCATCCTCGGTGCAACAGCGAACGAAAGAGGTTGGGATCCGCCGGGTGATGGGGGCCACGAATGCGCAGGTGCTCTACCTCATATCGAGCGAATTCCTGCAACTCGTCGCTGTATCGATGGTCGTGGCCTTGCCGCTAGCGTATTGGGCATTGGACACGTGGCTGCTGTCTTTTGTCTACCGCATCGACATCGGTATCGGCATCCTTGGCATAGCAACCGTGCTCTCCCTAGGTGTTGCAGCCATGACTGTGAGTGTACAAGCTTTACGAGCGCTCCGCCGAACACCCGTAGAGGCACTGCGGTACGAGTAACGGCAGTAGACATGTAAACCTGTTATCTACGAATCAGACTAAAGCCCTTGCCATGCAATGATGACAAGGGCTTTAGTCTGATTCGTGCGTATGGACATCTAAGCTGAAGGCAAAGCGGCCTTTAGCTTGTCGCAGGCTTCACCTCCGTTATCCCTGCAAGGTCGAGGAGCCATGCGTACTCGAAGGCGGACTCGCGGTAGCGTTCGTCGCGGGCAGACGCACCGCCGTGACCGGCTTCCATGTTGGTCTTGAGCAGGAGTCGGTTGTTGTCAGTCTTCATCGTGCGCATCTTGGCGACCCACTTGGCAGGCTCCCAATACTGCACC
>CAYYHN010000109.1:0-9440 GCA_964471245.1 uncultured Rhodothermaceae bacterium
GGACAAGAGATCCTGCACAAGCTCATCGGCAGCATCGAGGCGGCAGGCGGGCAAGTCGTCGAGGTGGATACCGATGGCGTGCTGTTCATCCCGCCTCCCGACGTGCGCGGCGATACGGAAGAACGTGCGTTTGTGACCAACCTCAGTCAGCACATGCCAGAGGGAATCCGCATCGGGTTTGATGGTCGGTTCGAGCGAATGCTCTCGTATAAAGCCAAGAACTACGCATTGCTCCGATACGACGGCTCGCTTAAACTGAAAGGATCTTCTCTAATTGCCCGCTCCACGGAGCGTTTTGGGCGGCAATTTGTCAAAAGAGCTATCCGCTTTCTGTTGGCCGAAGACATCGACGGGTTGCACGACTGCTACCTCGCTACGCGTCAGCGCATCATAGACCACGCTTGGGAAAGTGTCGACGACTTTGCCCGGCGAGAGACACTGAAAGATAGCATAGCACGCTACACGGCTGATGTTGAAGCAGGCAAACGTACCCGCTCGGCGGCTTATGAACTTGCGATTGCACGTCAAAAGCAACACGGCGTCCCCGTTCGCAAAGGCGACAGAATTAGCTTCTACGTCACTGGATCTTCTACCAATGTCACCGCTTTCAGTGTAGCACGTCTTTCCGACACATGGGACTCCAAGAGCCCTGATGAGAATACGGCATGGTACCTTAAACGCCTCGACGAATTTGCCCGCAAGTTCGAGCCTTTCTTCAAGCCATCGGATTTTCGACGCATTTTCTCGCCCGAGGACCTATTCGGATTCACCTCCGAGGGCATTCATCTCGTTCAAACGCGTCATGGTTCCGCTTCCGATTCCCCTAACGCAACCGTCCCTTTTTGAAGCCCGAGCCACTACGCTCCTGAATCATCAAATATAGAGCCGATGCACCTCGATGTAGGTACGCACAGCATCTGGCACAATGTACCGAATTGAATGCCCCTGCCCAACTTGCTCGCGGATGATCGTGCTGCTCAGGTTTAGCAAAGGGGCCGTCGCCAAAAAAATGCGCGCACCCAAATTATCTGGTAAATCAGGAACCTCGATGGGAGCGCCAGGGCGTGGATAAACGATCAGAGGAACACGTTCGAGAATCTCTTCCGTTGCGTGCCAGCGATCAAATGTTGCGAGGCTGTCACCGCCGATGATAAAGTAAAAGTCCAAGCTTGGATACTGCGCTTGCAGAATGCGCAGTGTATCGACCGTATATGAGACGCGCGCTCTTCGGATTTCCAAGTCACACAATTCAAAATCAGGATGTTCGGCAATGGCCAGCCGCACCATCGCCAACCGATGCTCGGGTGGAGTACCCTCAAAGCCAACCTTGTGAGGCGACACATGGTTGGGAATCCACCAGACTTGGTCAAGGTCGTACTGGTCGCGAATAGCCTCAGCTACGATCAGATGAGCAATGTGTGGAGGATTGAACGTGCCACCAAAGAGCCCAACCTTCATGAACCCGATGACGCTTCCGTCTGTGCTTGCTTTCGCAATTGGATCTGGTCGTAGACAGCCTCGGCCTGCTTCAGGAGATCGCTATCTGGGAAAACTTGAATAAGGCGCTCGTACGAATCAATGGCCTGCTGCAAGCGTTCGGCTTGCCGGACTTGAATGCTGAGATCGCTATAGTTCATGTAAGCCTGCATAGCACCCAGCAAGGCATCATCAGCCCATTGGGTATCGAAGTACTGATCGAAGACGGCTTCGTAGCTTAGCGCTGCGGCTTGAAACATCTCGCGCCGCTCATACAGTTTAGCGGTTTCGTACTGTTTACGTCCCATCTTATCACGCAGTTCGAGGATACGTGCTTCCGCGTCGGCCACGTTTTCGTGGTTGGGGAAGCGCGTGATAAATAGTTGGAATTGCTGCACAGCGCGCTCGGTGTCTGTTTGGTCGAGCGTAAAGTCGGGCGACCGGTCGTAATAGGTCATGGCATGCTCATATTCGGCCTGAGGCACACGTGGATCGCTGCGGTAGATCTCCATGAAACGAATGTATTCGCTAGCCGCGAGTAGGTTTTCCTTGTTTGCCCGATAGGAACGCGCCAAATAAAGTTGAGCATCGGCAGCGAAGGAGTGGGTCCGGCCGAAGTCAAACGAGCCTTGGAAATACTCGGCAGCACGATCGTATTTCCCGGCTTCATAAAGGGCGAGGCCTTTTTCGTATGCTTCTTGCGGCGTGTCATACTTAATACGACCAGAACCGGCACAGCCCATCAGTACAAGTATTAGGGCAAGTGTCCCTAAAGATTTTATCGACATATCAACGTTGGATTTCTCAGCAAACGGCGTGCACGTTCGTAACGTAAGGCCTTGGCCGTGTATTGTATCTAGGCTACGTTTTGTGCGAATTGGTCCAGCCTAGCTGAAGCGTACCCATCCGCTACACCTACTGTTCCACCTCTCCCCACGTGCTCAATGAAGCTCAGATGAGGATCGCTATGTTGACGTTAGCGAATGAGCGCCAACTGCCCATCCCGATAGCGGTGGTAAAACAGGGCTCGATTGACGTTTCCTCCAGCAAAGTCGAGGCGACTAGCAAGTCCGAAGTATGTTGGCGCATTCCGGAGGATTTCATCGACAGGAGCACCGGGACGTGCGCGTAACTCTTGCAAAACGAACTTTGTGAGGTCATAGCCCATATAAACAAGGCGCGCCTCATCAGCATAGCGTCGGTCCCGCAAGTTGTTGCCCGTAAGTTCTGTATAGCGCGTTAGGAAATTGGTTAGCTGACTATCTTCGGTCAAGAAATAATCGTTGGTATAGGTTGCGGTATGCTCTGACGCTCTCGCTCCTATCGGAAGATCATGCCACGTCTTATTTGCCAACACGCGTACACCAGGTTTCAATTGCCCCAGGCCACTTAAAGCTGCATTAATCGTTGCATCAGCTTGCCCACCTGTGATGGGCATGTATACGGCATCGACACCACGTAGCGAATCGGCAGTGAAGTAATTCGTCAATCGATACCAAGCAGACGAATTGGGCAACAAGCGAAAAAATGCTAAGTTGACACCAAGCCGAGCCGTTTCATCTTGGAATCCCTCAGCCATTTGCTCTCCGAAAGAATCGCCTAGTTCAGCGATAACCGCAAGGTTATCAAGACCCAAGCTCAGCGCAGCAAAACGCGCCATCTGGCGGCCCCGCATTTCCATGGTAGGGTTGGCTTGAAAAACATAACGCCGCCCCTCCGAAACCTCAGCATCCGTAGCAAGTGGCGCGATAAGAGGAATCCGTGCTGATTCGGCAGCCGCAGCAGCAGCACGAGCTTCATCACTAAAGAGGGGGCCAAGAATCACATCTGCGCCAGACTCCGTTAGGTTTCCGATCGCCAATGTCGCTGCCGTTGAACGGCCGCGTGTGTCCTCGAAATGCATCTGGACTAGGCGATCTGCACCGTACTGCTGGTTGTGCTCTTCGACGGCAATGCGAATGCCTGTAAACAGTGCCTGCGTGAAACGCCCGTTGTTGCCACCAAGTGGAAGCGCAATACCTAAATGAATCGTTCGATCAGTTTGTAGCGACTGATCGCTCGCTGCTACAGCTAAGTCCCTTGTTCTCGTTGCCTCGCTGACATAGCGGCTCGCGGGAAAGTTATCAAGAAAATCGTTTAAGAAGTCAGCGGCGCGTTGGAATTCGCCGTTTGCATAAAGCGCCTTGCCCGCCATCAAGAACGCCGCAGTTGTCTTGCGGTGCAGTGGATAGTCGTTCATGACCAGTCGAAACCGTCGGTATGCCATCCCATAATCGCTTGCCTCATACGCTTGAATGGCTTGTACAAATACCAACTCTGCTTCAGCGTTGGTTTGCAACGGCGTGGTTAGCGTTTGTGCGTGCGTCGGCACGGCCAGCACAAACACGAACGCCAGCATCATGTTGGCTATGAGAAAACTGAAGCGTTCCATACTTATTCCCATTCGATTGTAGCAGGCGGCTTCGAGCTAATGTCGTACACTACGCGATTAATGCCACGAATTTCGTTGACAATCCGGCTAGAAACATGCGCCAAGAAGTCGTGTGGCAACTTTGCCCAATCTGCCGTCATGCCATCCACACTGGTAACAGCACGAAGCGCACATACATTTTCATACGTGCGCTCATCGCCCATTACCCCCACAGTTTGTACGGGGAGTAATACGGCGAAGGCCTGCCAAACCTCATCGTATAAGTTCCAGTTGTGTAACTCACTGATGAAAATATGATCGGCCTCTGTGAGCAAAGCTAGTTTATCCCGGTCCACGGCATCGATGACGCGAATACCTAGGCCTGGCCCAGGGAATGGATGCCGCCCAATAATTGACGCTGGCACGTCCAAGAGTCGACCGATGGCACGCACTTCGTCTTTGAACAACTCGCGGAATGGCTCCAACAATTCAAAGCCAAGTTGCTCTGGCAACCCGCCTACATTATGGTGCGTCTTGATGGTCGCCGATGGCCCCTTGAACGACACACTCTCGATCACATCCGGGTAGAGGGTACCCTGCGCGAGAAACTTCGGCTTGGTGCCGAGCTCATCGACGATGGCTTTTGTGGCATCCTCAAACACCTCGACGAACGTGTTACCAATGATGACACGCTTCCGTTCAGGATCTTGGATGCCTGCCAGCCGCTCCAGAAATAAGTCAGTGGCATCGACGGCGTTGAGGCGAATGTGGTAGTGGTCACGGAAGGTCTCCTGCACTTGCTCCCACTCCCCTTTTCGCAACAGCCCGTTGTTCACGAAAATACACGTCAGCTGATCTCCTATCGCTTCATGAATCAGCACCGCAGCTACTGACGAGTCGACACCACCGGAGAGGCCAAGAATCACATGCTCGTTTCCGACGAGTTTGCGGATTGCTTGTTTTTCCTCTTCGATAAAGGAAGCTGCAGTCCAATCTCCTTGACAGCCACAGATGCCCAGGGCAAAGTTGGCGAGGATTTGCTTGCCATATTCGGAGTGGACCACCTCTGGATGAAACTGCACCCCGTAGTGTGGATGATCTTTGGAACGTACTCCTGCTATAGGCGCATTGTCCGTATGGGCGATGATCTCATAGCCTTCCGGTAGCTGAGTCAAATGATCACCGTGGCTCATCCATACATATGACCCTTCAGGCACATCACGGAATAGGTCGGAGGCATCATCAACACGTACGTGCGCACGGCCAAACTCGCGGCGGCTTGCGCGCTCGACGGCACCGCCCAGCAGGTACGCCATCGCCTGTAACCCGTAACAGATGCCGAGAACTGGTACCTCGGAGCCATCTGGGCGCTTGAGGCCAAGCAAGTCAGGATGGAGTTGGGGCGCACCGTCGTCGTATACAGAACACGGGCCTCCGGATAGAATGAGGCCGTGCGGCTGCATCGCTGCGACTTCGGCAGGGTCGATGGTGCAAGGGTAGATTTCCGAGTATACGCCGTTCTCGCGGACGCGTCGGGCGATCAACTGGGTGTACTGCGATCCGTAGTCGAGGATCACGATACGCTCGTGCATACGGGGTTCTCCACGAAATAAATAGCGAACCGGGGCACGGTGAACCGCCCCCGGTCGCTTCGTTGATAATCATAAAGTCGAGCGCGGGCGCTCAGCCCACCATCTCGGCATAGTCATCCGCTGAAAGCAGTTCGTCGAGATCCTCAGCGTCGGTAATCGATACCTTCACCATCCAGCCTTCACCATACGGATCTTCATTGACCAACTCGGGGCTATCTTCCAGCGCCTCATTGATGGCAACAATGGTACCCTCAACAGGCATGAACAGTTCGGATACCGTCTTCACTGCCTCAACTGTTCCAAAGACACCCTCCTTCTCGACTTCGGTGTCCTCAGGCTCCAGTTCGACGAAAACGATGTCGCCGAGTTCGCCCTGAGCAAAATCGGTGATGCCAATCGTTGCCGTGCCATCATCTTCGATGCGCAGCCATTCGTGGTCTTTGGTGTACTTGAGGTCGCTCGGGTAGCTCATAGAAAAGCCTTTAGGATATCGGGCAGAAAATGGAGTGTGATCTTGTTGGTCGAAAATAGGACGCTGCACCCATTGAACAAAACCGGGTTTTCCACAGAATCTGCCCGCCGCACCATTCTGCGCCCATTCTTTGCGAAGCCACATGATGGCTTGGGAACACGCGTTCAACTTTTTTCAGAAAAGATGGAATGAGATGCTTTGCCTCGAGATCAAAGAGCCAAACACAAGAGCTACCGGCCGGCTGCTCGTTCCGCACGAAGCACTCAAGAATTCTTTCCGTCATGAAACGCTACCTGAACTTCCGATTTACTCTGCTGCTCCCGTTGTTTGCGCTGCTGGCTTTGCCTACGCTTGCCCAACGTCCTGGTCCCGGCCCGAATGGCCCACGCATGGCCCAAGTCCTCGACCTAACCGACGCCCAGAAGGAACAGCTCAAGACACTCCGCGAAAACCAGCGTGAGACCTTCCGAGACTGGCGTGAAGCCAACCCCAATGCCACCCGCGAAGACGCCCGTGCTTGGCGCGAAAACCAACGTGCTACGCACGAAGCTGCCCTGCGCAACATCCTGACGTCCGAGCAGCAGACGAAGCTGGACAATCTGCAAGCACGCGCCGAAGCACGCCGTGCCGAACGCGGTGAGCGAGGCCAACGCGGCGACCGTCGCATGCGAGGTGAACGTGGTCCACGTGGCGACGCCGCTTTAAACCTCTCAGATGACCAAAAAGAGGCGCTTAAGTCGCTACGTGAAGAACAACGCACAGCCTTCCAAGACTGGCGCGACGCCAACCCCAATGCGACACGTGAAGACGCCCAAGCATGGCGTGCAAGCCAGCGTGAGGTCACAAAGACTCAACTTGAAGACATCCTCAGCACCGAGCAGTTGCAGCAGATAGAAGCCAATCAAGGCATGCGGAAACAGCGTCCGGGTCGTCGTGCGGCACAAGGAATGGCACGAATGAGCCGTGCGCTCGACCTCACAGATGCGCAAAGAGAGGCGGTCCGCGAAACGATGACTGCTCAACGTGAGACGGCCAAAGCATGGCGCGAGGCTAACCCAAACGCCACACGCGAAGACCGCCGCGCCTTCATGGAGCAACAGCGCGAAGCCATGCGTTCCAGCATGGAGAGCATTCTTACGCCTGCACAACGAGCCAAAGCTGCCGAACTTCGTGAACAACGCCGCGAGAAACGCGGCAACGACGGCGAACGCCGCAACCGCCGTGGTGCCCGCCAAAACCAAGGGAGTGGAGCCGCAACTCAGCAGGCCACTCCTGCTGCCAACTTCAGCCTAGAAAACTACCCCAACCCCTTTAACCCAAGCACTGAGATCCGTTTTACCCTCGATGCGAACGCACAAGTCAACCTCGCGGTGTTCGATCTACAGGGACGTGAAGTGGCCCAGTTGCTAAACGGCACGTTCTCCGCAGGCCAACACCAAGCCACGTTCGATGCCTCCAACTTGCCCAGCGGTACCTACCTCTACCGTCTCAACGTAGACGGCCTCGTACAAACGGGCCGTATGACGCTCACCAAATAGCTTAGTGAACTTCTGGCGACTGCAACGGCGCAGGGCTAATTCGAAAGGAATAGCTTCCTGCGCCGTTGCTATTTATAGCATCGGCATCACTCCGCAAGATAGTCACCCCCACGGCCTTTGATGCGTTCGTCCCAATGCTTCATCCATGTTGGACCTTCAAGAGCAAGACGCTCCCAATCCATAGGCTTCACATCCAAGTTGAGCGTTGCCATCCAATCTGGCAGATCGGCTTCGTCGAGGTCTTGGCGGGCAGGGATTCTGAAGAAACGATGGGCTTGTTCGATTAAAGCGGAATCGGCCGTGACAAAATCATAGAACGCACGCGCCGCTTCCTGATTGGGACCACCAGCGACAAGTGCAATGCCATCGGTTAGTACAGGTGTACCACTTTTTGGCAAGATGGCAGCAAAGGGATACCCATTTTCTTTCGCTTGTAGATACACATCCGGCATATTCCACAGTGTGACATCGCCTTCTCCTCGTGCTAATTTCAGGTAGAGTTGTGTAGGGTCAGCTGTGTACGTTTTCACGTTCTGATCGAGGCGCGCCAGCCATTCGTAACCGGATTCCACATCAGGTTGGCGCAAAATCATTGCCCCATAGATCGTACGCATCGTACTTGACTGCAAGGGATATCTAATCAGCACGCGGTCTGACCATTCGGGCTCAAGCAAGTCATCCCAATCCTTTGGCGCCTCTTCTTCGGTGAGTTGGTTGGTGTTGTACGCAATGACCTCCGGTGTCAAAAATGTGCCATACCAAAGGTGCTCAGGATGGTGAGCATCTTCTGGGACCGCGCTGCTCCAATCTGGCTCATAGGATGCGAGCAATCCTTCCTTGGCAGCTTGATCAAAAGCCGTACTCGCTCCCCCCCACCAAATGCTCGCTTGTGGATTTTGCCGCTCCGTTCGAATCCGGTCGTACGCCGACTGCCCACCCATATCCAACCATTGGATATCGACAGTGGGATTTGCGGCTTCGAAAGCATCCTCATACAAACGAAGCATCTCTTTCCCATGAGGTGAATAAATCACTACGCGCGTGCGGTCGTCTTGCGCGCAATTGCTTAGGAAACTTGCCATCAGGACTATACAGATCCACCTAGCGAGCATAATATTAACCGTATGTGAACAACTATCGAAACATGGCGATTTTTAATCGCTTACTATAGGCACGCTGCGCGAACGCATATCCTACACTGCAGCGCCGCCACATGCATAAAAACATATGCGCGACGCTCGAGAAGTTTGGTCTGTTCCATTCTCATGCACCCGAGACCAATGAATTCTGAGAAAACGCTCCGGATGTACAAGATCGCTCCCTCTTGAAGCCAGCTTCCAGCCCCCACGCCCGATGACCAGAGATGGAACTCCATCTGCGTGCTCGAATTGGCACTTAAGTGTTACCAACAGTCTGGATGGTATCAGCATTGCTGACGTACGTAAACCTAATGCACCGCTCGTCTATGAAAACCATGTATTCTTGGCAATGACAAGATGTGAGCGGGAGGAAATCTTAGACCGTAACTACCGCTTGCATCAAGGTTAGGATCGCGTCCAACTGGGATTCCGCATCATGCGCATGGCGATCGCTACGTAATCATCACTGACGCCCAGCCTTGCCGTTCCATGTTCGCCAAACGGAAAATCACCCAACGTCTAGTTATTACGTCTTCCGCTCGACCACACTAGCATAACATCTTGTATCGTTTGCGTTCAACACGTTCTACATATATTCCATTGCCTTTGCCTGCTTCTTATGAGCCCTTCTTTTCCCTCCGCATCTGACGTCCAAAAAGTGTTAATAGCACAGAGCGATGCCACCGTAGCAGCAAACGCACAGCGATACTTCAAATCAGGGCCCGGTGAATATGGCGAAGGAGATCTCTTCCGTGGTATCCGTATGCCCGTCGTAAGGAAAATTGCACAAGCAAACCAAACCCTCTCTCTCGA
>CAYYHN010000110.1:0-1017 GCA_964471245.1 uncultured Rhodothermaceae bacterium
TTCGGCACCAATCTGGGCCATTGTAGGTGCGCTCATGATGATGTACTGGTGCAGCTTGTACATCGCATCATAAATCGGCTTAGGCGCACACGCATACCCGATTCGCCACCCCGTCATGGCATATGCTTTCGAGAAGCCACCCAACAATATGGTACGATCGCGCAAGGCCTCAATGCTTGGCAAGCAAACATGCCCTTGCTCGTAGGCAGCGCCATAAACCAATCGATCGTAAATCTCATCCGAGAGCACTAGCAGATCGTGCTTTACGACCACCTCAGCTATTTCTTCGAGCGTTTTGCGGGTCAGCACGGCACCAGTCGGGTTGCTGGGATACGCTAAGAACAGCACCTTCGTGCGATCTGTGATGCGCGCTTCAATGTCAGCAGCCGTGACCTCGAAATTGTTTTCTACGGATGTTGGAACCCAAACCACCTTACCGCCCGCAAAAACAGCAGTAGGGCCATAGGAAACGAAGCAGGGCTCTGGGATAAGGATCTCATCACCCGGATCTAAAATGGCCAACATCGCCAGTTGCAGCGCCTCACTCACCCCAACGGTTGCAATGATTTCGGAGCCAGCATCGTATTTCACACCGTAAAGCCGATCCAGTTCGTGGGCAATAGCATCACGAAGCTCTTTCGTGCCCGCGTTGGATGTGTACCCCGTCTTGCCTTGGTGCAAGCCACCAATTGCAGCATCGATGATGGGCTGCGGCGTGACGAAATCGGGCTGGACGAAAACTCCAACGGTGTTCGAGACACTGACGAAGTCGGGCTCGCCAATGCCGAGTGAGATCACATCGTCCATCGTGGCAGCGATCTCAAAAAACCGCCGGATACCACTTGGCGGAACAGTCCTAACGCGCCCAGCAAGCCGCGTTGTTAAATCGAGCGTTTCCATAGCAATTCGGTTGGGTCGTGGCCACACCGGCCGTAAGTGCTTGGCATGCAAGATACTGCGATGCTACCCAACTCCAAACCAGGCTACGATTAAGAGCACAAGTTGGGTAAAACCTTC
>CAYYHN010000110.1:1039-9432 GCA_964471245.1 uncultured Rhodothermaceae bacterium
GGTTACCGACGGACTGGGATCATGGCATGTGTATGGATTGGCTGTGCCTCGTTGTTTTCCACTGGATTTTGCTGCTTAAAAAGACGTGTTAACGCCATCGCGTCTTCGTCTTCCTTGTGGAAGGTGTAGATGGCTTGAGCTTCTTGATATCCTTCTTCATCACCAAGTGCACCAAGAACTAACATCCGATTATATAAAGCACCGAGGTCTTCTGGATCAATTTCTAGGACTGCCTCAAACCAGTTATAGGCGGTCTGGTAGTCGCCAAGCAAATAGTGTACACGCCCAATGTTTAAGAGCAACAGCCGGTCGAGCGGGTAGGCTTCATAAACGACCATCCAAGCGTCCAGTGCCGCATCGTAATTAGCCTCTGCCTTGTGAACTTCACCCCAGAAATACCGTGTCTTCAAGTAATCCGGCTGCCTCTGATCCGCAAGTTCCAACGCCTCCCTCGCACGTGTAATTTGCCCTTCGGCCAAATGAATACGCGCCAAATTGATGGGACCTTCGGCGCTTGCCGATGCGAGTTCAGTCACCTTAATAAAGGCTTGCTGCGCCCCACGGGTATCGCCTTGCAACAGCAGTCCGATGCCGTAATCATTCCAACGCTCCCACATAGGCCGGCCAGATGGTGCTGACGCCCCCTCATTCCGCTGGATCGATGTCACCTTAGTGATTGGAATATCAGGCGCTTCGTTGTCGTTGAATGTCCACGATCGGGTGTCGACGCTGCGCATAGGCGCAGGATCGCCCTCAACCTCACCTCGGAATGTCCATTCATTGAAGTACCACTTGAACTTGCGGTGTAGCAAGGCAATATCGAAGGTGTGAATTGTCGCGTTCGAGGGCACACGGAAAGCGTACCGAACCGTATGCGCCGTCCCCGGACCAATCACGTTTGTGTACACGGTTGTGCGCCAATCGTGCGCATTTCGCTTGTCGATGCGCTGACTTTCCTTGTCGACTTGGACTGTCCCCCAATGATGAGCAGTAGTGTCGATCTGTCCATCCTCGGCCACGCTGCCAGACACCATGACCAGGTTGCCTGCCTCATCACGGGCATTTAACTGTAGCCAGAGTTCATTCGAGTCGTTGGTGCCCGCAGGGAATCCGTGTCCTACCTTGCGATTACGTACCACGATGTGCATTTCGATGGCATCGCCAGCATTGAGCACGGGCATAGGATCGGCGGCATCAACCGTTCGGCCATTCACAGTCATGTAGAACAAGTCAACAGTTGCGATTGAATCTTGCAGTGCAGCCTGCACTTCTTCCAATTGACGATTGTGCTCGTTGATGTAAGGCAACGCCGTGTTGGCCGTGGCAAAACGATGGCTCCGTACGAATCCATCCTCATTGCCTTGGTCGTCAGACGGCACCAGCGGCATATGGCAGGTGATGCATGTCTGTGGCTCTTTAGGCAGATAAAAGGAACGTACTGTATTGCCCGAAGCTCCACTTCGGTGCCACGCATCGTAATCATTCTGCCCCCGCTTCCAGCGGTAGTCGTTGACCTCGGGTGGGATGCCCACTTTATGGCAGGTACCGCAGAATTCTTGCGTCTGGTGCATGGGTTTCAGCATGGCCTGCCGGTGCGGCTCAGGCTTCGCACGCACCAAGCGGTTGTGCACTTCTTTGCCGAGCGTACTCGTGGCGCGTGCCAGCGGATACTCATCGGGCCGAGCAATTTCGAAGCGGCCATTGCCACGTACATCTTGCAGCCCCGTCGTCGCATGGCACGACAGACACGTGATGCCTTCGTGTGCAGTCCAATGGTCCATGTCGAGCGGCTGCTCGTTACCAAATCGCCCAGAAAACAGCACGACAGGGTCATGACAAGAAGCACACCAACGTGCCGTTTCTTCGCCTTTCCGATCGACCAAGGCCGCTATGGACGCCTTGTAATACGGGTTGTTGAACGATGAAAACCGATGCACGGACTCGGCCCACTGCGCTGTCACATCCGGATGGCAGCCTGCTTGCCCACAGGTCTCGGAGCGGGACAAGTCTTCATCAGCCAAAAATTCGGCATGCAACAGTTTGGCTTGGGAAGCCCCCATTGAATCGCTGATCGCAGAAGACTGCTGGACGGATTGCGCAAGAAGCGGATACAGCACAAAAAGTACCGAGAGCCCGCCAAATACTCCCAACGTGATCGTCAGTGGATGGCGTGCAATTGCATGCTTATTTGCCTGAAGGCCTTCTCCCCATTTGAGAAACTGATACCGAACTCCACGCTTCAAAGAGACGTGTAGCACGAACCCACCGATAGCAAGCACGACACTAGCAATATGTCCCCACAGCACCAAACCTTGCACCAAGGTTGAACCGAAGGCAACCATTAGCCATCCTGTTACGAGGGTGCTTATTAACCCGAACGACGTCATTGAACCCGCGACAGCAGCCTTCACATTGCCCCAAATGGGCATTTTCGTGAGATGCAAACCAATGAAGACAGCAAAAGGGATGGTAAGCAACGTCCCAAGAACAATGTGAAAGAACACATTGCTCATGTACACTAAAGCCGTCGATTGGTCGAACAGGAAAAGGAATAGGCTATTAAGAAGGAGCACAGCATAAGCTCCTAAAAGTACACTAAGCCAGCGTCGTTGCCTTTTGGGGAGATGTACAAAACGATTCTTCCGCATAATCCTTCGTCACTTGATCCTACTTTAACAGCATTTACTGCAAGGCTTCCAACTTCATTTCTTCAACTTCTCCCACCTTTTCATGGTCACGGAGCCGTATTTCCCATGGACCAGACATGCCTTGCAACTGCCACTGACCCCAAAGGCGCTTCGAACCATCCCATCGGCCGAGGTAACGCACGCGATGTTGTCCAAGATAATTCTTAAGCAGATCGACAGAGCCGTCCTCCGAGAGGCGACCTTGGAGTGTAAATACCCCAACCGGATCGATACCAGAACCAGAAACAGCAACCGAAGAAATTGAAATTCGGAGGGCTTCCATCTCTTGCCGTCCCATACTCGCTTGTTCCCACCAGCCTGTAGCGGATGTTTCTCCAGTTCGGTTGTTCATTTCAGTATTTACTATGATTGGGGGGTCTTAAAAAATACTTGCCAATCCGATGCTATGCCCAGTATTCCACGAAAAAAACTGTCTCAAAACTATTTTTGAGGGTTTTCTACATTTATCAAGGCATTGAAGACTTACTTCACGTTCTGTTTTTACTTGTTACGCAGCTTGATCGGCACCAAACATTGAGGATTGCTCAAGAATGGGCTACTCTTGACAGAAGTCTCGTAGAATGTGTTATCTTCCGGCGGCCTGACCGATTCCCACCAAATAGTCATATGTATGCCCGCCGAACCAAAAGCGACTCATCATGTGTGGGATCAGCTTCCACACGAGCGTCTATCTCCTCTATTAACCCGTCGTTTAATCACAGGAAAAGACGTCATGGTTGCACAGGTTTTTTTAGACAAAGGGTGTATCGTACCTAAACATAGCCACCACAACGAACAGATTACCTATATTATTTCCGGTGCGTTGCGCTTTTGGCTTGGTGAAGACCAATCGGAAGTAGTAACGGTTCGAGCTGGTGAAGTCCTTCATATTCCTTCTAACCTTCCTCACCAAGCAGAAGCTTTAGAAGACACCCTTGATCTTGACATCTTTAGCCCACCACGACAAGATTGGCTCGACAAAACTGACGATTACCTCCGTCGCTAAGTCGTTAGTTCAATATTTTTAGGCTGCTCATGTGCAGCTTACGATCCGCTTACATTACGTAGTAGTATTACTAGTTGACCATATGTCGCATCCTTTTCTTGCGTCAAATCGCTACCCGAAAACGCTGGTAGACTTGCTCCAGTTACGAGCAGAAGAACAACCAGATAAACGGGCATTTCTGTACCTAATCAACGGCGAAGAAGAAGGCGAGGCACTCACATTTGCCGAACTAGATTACCGAGCCCGCCAGATTGCCGTCGAGTTGCAGCGGCACGTCTCTCCAGGAGATCGCGCCATCCTACTATATCCTCCTGGCTTGGACTACATTGCTGCTTTTTTTGGCTGCCTATATGCAGGTGTAGTTGCTGTACCGGCATATCCGCCGAGAAAGAATCGGTCCCTTGCCCGCATCGAAGGCATCGTAACCGATGCTGATGTGAGCGTTGCATTAACGACGCCTGCATTACACGACGTGGTCACCCGCCGCTTTGCTGATGAACCGATGCTTACTAAGCTGCATTGGTTGACCACAGGAACGACTTCTACTGCTGATGCTGATGCATGGGAAGCGCCCGCAATTTCTGGGGACACCTTAGCATTCCTTCAATACACTTCGGGGTCGACTGGGCAGCCCAAAGGAGTTATGGTTTCACATGCCAACTTGCTTGCTAATGAGCAGGTTATCCATTCAACTATGGGTACGCGTGCGGACGATGTCATCGTTGGGTGGCTTCCCCTCTACCATGACATGGGTCTTATTGGCATCGTACTCCAACCTGTGTATTTGGGTAGCTCGTGTGTACTTATGGCTCCGTACGATTTCTTACGGAAGCCGCTGGTTTGGCTCCAAGCAATATCGAAGTATAAGGGCACGGTTAGTGGCGGTCCGAATTTCGCATATGATTTGTGCCGCCGCAAAATTTCTACAGAACAGCGTGCCACTTTGGACTTGAGTGGCTGGCGCATAGCGTTTAATGGTGCTGAACCCGTCCGCGCTGAAACGCTTGAGCGATTCGCGGATACGTTTAAGCCTCAGGGTTTCCAACGCAAGGCTATGCTCCCCTGCTACGGCCTTGCTGAGAGCACGCTATTGGTAACTGGCAAACCCGGTGCAGAAGCACCCCAATTCCTTACTGTAGCAGCAGAAGCACTCGAAGGCCAAACGATTGAGGTCGCGGCCCCATCAGAGGAAGGTGCTTGGAAACTGGTCAGTAGCGGGGAAGTCGGTGCTGGATTCGAAGTTTGCATCGTAAATCCTTCCAACGGACAACGCTGCGCAGAACACCAAGTCGGCGAAATCTGGGTGCAAGGCGACAGTATTGCTCGTGGCTATTGGAACCGCGAAAATGCTTCGTCGGATACCTTCGGTGCCACCCTCGATGGCTATGACGGCACGTTCTTGCGTACTGGTGACCTTGGGTTCGTCAATGGCAAACAAGTTTATGTGACGGGCCGCTTGAAAGACTTGATCATCGTACGTGGGCGCAACCACTACCCACAGGATCTTGAGAAGACTGCCGAATCCGCGCACCCGGCTTTGCGCCCGAATAGCGGAGCAGCTGTTTCCGTTACTATCGAGAATGAAGAACGTGTCATTCTCGTCCATGAAGTGACGCGGCCAAGTTTGCGCGACCTCAATGCAGAAGAGATTGCTGCGGCTGTTCGCGAAGCCATCGCAGCACGCCATGAACTGCAAGTCTACAGCGTAGGGCTGTTGAAAACTGGCAGCATTCCCAAAACATCATCGGGTAAAATCCAGCGGCGGGCGTGTCGTAAAGGCTACCTCGATGGCACCTTAAATATAGTTGGCGAGCATACCCTGAGCCACCTAAGCCTCATGCCAACTGGTGGCGATGGCGCTCTTGACCCAGATGTATTAACCTCGATGGCTGCCGAAGAGCGCGCCCCTCATTTAGCGGCTCATCTCCACGAAATGGTTGCGCGCATCTTGTCGACCACGACGACACAGATTAGCAAGCATCATTCGCTAGCCCAGTTGGGCCTCGACTCTCTGGGTGCGGTTGAACTGCGTAATGAAGTAGAAGGCAACCTTGGCATCGTGCTTTCTGCTGATGAAGACCTAAGCGGCTTAAGTGTGTCCCAACTCGCAGAGCAGCTTGCCTCACAGTTAGCACCTGCAAATGCTGCTGACGCGCCTCCTCTCGCAAAAATTTCGGAAGCTACACCTACTGATCTCTTCGCTAAATGTGAAGGCGAAGGCGGCTACTTTGGGTACTACCGCAAACGTGGCGACCGGTACTTCACGCAGCCCGTCCTCGAAGGCAACCCCGGACCGGAAATGCGTTTCCAAGGCCGCGATGTTGTCGTTTGGTCTATCAACAACTACTTGGGCTTATGTGGCAATCCGCACGTACATACTGCCGCTAAGTCTACTGTGGATAAGCTTGGTACGTGGACACCGATGGGCTCTAGGATGCTGACGGGCAACTCCGATAAGCACATTGCCCTCGAAGCTCGCCTAGCTGCTCATTTGCAGAAAGAAGCCTCGATCGTCTTCAACTTTGGCTATATGGGTGTCCTTGGCACCATGGCATCGCTCATTGAAAAGCAGGACGTGGTTATCATCGACAGCCTCTCACATGCATGTATTGTAGATGGTGCTGTCCTCGCCTCGGCTGGTCGTGCATTCCGTGTGTTCAACCACAACGATATGGACAGCTTAGAGGCGCAACTCAAGGCTGCAAATCGCAACCGACGCGGTGGTGTTCTCGTCGTTACGGAAGGCGTGTTTGGCATGACGGGCGACCTTGCACCACTTCCTGAGATTGTTGCCCTCAAAGACCAATACGGAGCGCGCTTGTTTGTGGATGATGCCCACGGTTATGGCATCATGGGTAGCACGGGTGCTGGCACAGGAGAACATCAGGGCTGCCAAGACGGAGTCGATCTGTATTTCGGGACGTTCGCTAAATCGTTCTCAGCGATTGGTGGCGTCACAGCTGGTCCAAAATCGGTGATCGAGTACATCCGTTATAACGCACGCACAAACATCTTCGCCAAGAGCTTACCGATGGTGTACGTGGATGCTGTCGATGCAGCAATGGATGTGATCGAAGCAGAACCGGAGCGTCGCACACGCGCTTTCCAGATCGCCCATATGCTACAGGATGGCCTGCGCGACATGGGCTTTAATCTTGGCAAAACAGCCTCCGTGATTACGCCTGTATATGTGCCTGCTGGCGACGAAAGCCAAGCACGGGACATGATGAAGATGATGCGGACTGATTTCGGCATTTTCCTCTCTGCTGTTACGTATCCCGTCGTTCCACAAGGTGTGGTCCTATTCCGTATGACGCCAACTGCTGCACACACTGAGGCGCACGTCGAACGTACCCTTGATGCCTTCCGTCAGTTGCGGGAACGCATGGGTCTTGATGCGCAACCGTCTGTTACTCTTTCATAATTAGCTCAAGTTGTGGCCAACTTTCGCGGGGTGGATGATGTGGAAGGGATGGACAAGAAAATGGGCTTCAAAGCTACTTTCCCACCTGTCTCCACCCGTCCAAACTGTCCATCCTTCAAGTTGGGTGGCATACCACACAACTTGAGTTAATTTGCTTCTTAGCATTAGCAGCGCTCCGCACGCATGAGCAAAATCATCAGCGGCATCCAGCAAATCGGCGTCGGCATCCCAGACGTTGATCTAGCTTGGGCATGGTATCGCACCTACTTCGGCATGGACATCCATGTCTTTCGCGAAGCCGCCGAAGCACCCCTCATGACGCAATACACTGGAGATGCCGTACAATCTCGTGATGCAGCGCTCGCAATCAACCTGAATGGTGGTGGCGGCCTTGAAATTTGGCAATACACCAGCAGAACACCTCAACCACCTACATTCGATGTACAGCTAGGCGACACGGGTTTATATGCCGCGCGTATCAAGTGCCGCGACCTCGAAGCAACGTACAAGCGTTTTGAGCAAGAACGGCTTGACCTTGTGAGTCCGATCCAAAAGGACCCTTCGGGTGCATTACATTTCTTTGTGCGCGACCCGTATGGCTTGCTCTTTCAAGTCGTCACTGGTTCAGCATGGTTCAGCAATTCGGGGCACACATGTGGTGGCCCATCAGGTTGCATGATCGGCGTATCCAGTATTGAAGAAGCACTCCCGCTCTACCGTGATATCCTTGGCCACAAGGTCATCGTCTACGATACCCAAGGAAGTTTTTCGGACTTATCTGACCTCCCCGGTGGCTCCGAGCGTGTCCGTAGGATGCTGCTGCATCGGAGAGCCTCTGAAAAAGGAACGTTTGCTCAACTCCTTGGGCCAAGTACCATCGAATTAGTCCAGCCGCTCGACCGTAAACCACGAGCGATCTTTGAAGATAGATTCTGGGGTGACCTAGGCTTCATCCACTTGTGCTTCGATGTGCAAGGGATGGATGCACTTAAAAAAGAGTGTGCAGCCTACGGTTTCGGCTTCACCATAGACAGTGCGGACACCTTCGAAATGGGCGAAGCAGCAGGGCGATTTAGCTACATCGAAGACCCTGATGGCACACTGATCGAGTTCGTTGAAACACACAAAATGCCGATTCTCAAGAAATTGGGCTGGTATCTCGACCTCCGCAAACGTACCAATGGACGCCCCTTGCCCAAATGGATGCTAAAGATGCTTCGCTTTAGTCGTGTAAAAGGCTAAATGCGCCTGAGGTAGCTACCTGAATCCTCAGACA
>CAYYHN010000111.1:0-9406 GCA_964471245.1 uncultured Rhodothermaceae bacterium
ACGATCCGTTCGGCAGGCGGCGAACCCGCTGTTTACATGGTCTGGCCTGAGCAGGCGCGGCGCAGCGCATTCGAGGCCGTTGTCACCTCGTACACGGGGGCTGCAGAAGCGGCCAACGCATTGCTGTTGCCCGTCGGGGCGGCATGGCAGGTGGCTTGGCAGCAGGATGCATCGCTCCCCCTCTACGGGCCAGACGGCCTCCATCCTAGTCAAACAGGGGCCTATTTCGCAGCGCTCGTCATGTACGCAGGCTTGTTTCAGCAATCGCCTGAAGGATTGCCGAACGCGTTTCAGACACCTAACGGCCAACGATTTACCGTACCACAAGCACGTGCAGCTCTACTCAAAATCACCGCGCGCAACATACTTGTAGCTGCTACCCACTAAACAACGCACCACCCGATTTGGGCAAGGCACTATCGATGCCTATCTTATCTCGCAGTATTTGACTATGCCATCTGGAAGACGCCGGGCGACGGGGCGTTTGTCTCGTCGACCGTTCCAGGACCAAGCGTCGGGCTTCAGCTCGGCGCTTGCTTGTATTTAGGACGTCTGGGCGGGTTTGGATGCCGCTTCTTGGGGCGACTCGCGGTAGCTACGCGCCTCATCGACGCGCCCCCAAGCATCGTAAAAAGAGGCTAGGTTTTCACGCGTACGCTTTACTTCTGCTGCATCATCACCATACGCTGCTCGCAAGGCTTGGTAGCCTTCCAGAAAGAGCGGCTCTGCACCAACTCGATCCCCAAGTGTGACGAGGCAATCGGCCAAGCGAATCTTTGTCCGTGCTGGACGAACATGGTCTTCAGGCAAGCTGCTGCTGAACAGGGTTAGGGCTTCGCGCAGGTGGGGCACAGCATCGCTGTATTTGTTCTGGTGATATAGCGTCGATCCCAGATTGTGTAGCCATAACCCAAGGTTAGGAGCATTTAAAGGGGTCTTACGCCGCTCCAGATCAGCAATTTCTCGAAACCTACGTTCCGCACCAGCCATATCTCCTCGTCCGACAGCTAGCAAAACAGCGTGGTTATTCAGTACATCGATAATGTTGCTATGCGTTTCAGGCAACGTGGCTCGGTAAATGGCCAAGGCTTCCTCGTACAATGCTTCAGCTTCGTCGTAGGCACCACGATCATGGAGCAGCGAAGCACGGGCATTTAGTGTAAATGCCACGCGAGGGTGTTGACGCCCGTAAACGGTCTCAAAACGCTGTAATACCACAGTATAAACAGAGTCGGCTCTATCCAAATCGCCTTGCAAATAGAACGTATGTCCAAGGCTGTACTCTGTCTCTAGATTTGATGGATGGTTGACACCGAAGGCGATACGACCTTCGTCTAATGCGCGTCGATACCATGTGATCGCTTCCTCCCAGTTCCCTTTCTGCCCGAGCACTACGCCTAGGTTATTCATAATGATGCCGGCCTCGACATGTGCATTGGGCTGATTAGCTAACAAGTCGAGGGCGTCACGGTTGAGGCGCTCTGCCTCGTCATAATTGCCTGTCTCTCCCTGTACGAGCGCTTGCTCCTGCAACGTCATAGCACGTTCTGCAGAGGTTGTATGGGGGCTTCTCTGCTGAAGTAGCAGGACCTCTTTCAGTAGCGAGTCAGCGTCACTAAATGCACCTTGCTCGCGGCGCGTTCCGGCCAGTTCACGCATGCTCTGGGCCATCGCAGCAAGGTCGAGTGGGGTTGCCTCGTGCTGCAGCGCAAGGGCTTGGCGGAAGACCGCCTCGGCGCGTTCAAGTTGGCCACGTCGCCGATAGACTTGCCCCAGCACAACCGCCATCGTGGCCTGTAAGCTCGGCTGCTGCGACAACGCAAGGCCCATTCGACTTTCGCCTTGGGTCAGCAGTTCTGCGACCGTTTGGTCTGCGTCCTGCGCAACAAACGGGTCTGCTGTTTCAAACAAGCTGATCAAAAAGGAAGCCGTCTCTTCTGCTTTGCTGGCCTCAAGTTGCGCCCTATCTCGCTCGGAAGCGGCAATTTGTGCTTGCCAAAGTGCAAGTGAAAGGCCCAGAATGAGTGCTACCACGATAGCACTGGCAGCAAATAGGCTAGCTTTATAGCGGCCAACAAACTTCCGGAATCGATACAGCCAGAGATCACCTTGTGCGACAACCGGCAATCCCGCAACGTGTCGCCTCAAATCTTCGGCAAATTGCTCGACCGAGCTATACCGCTGGTCTGGTGCTTTGCGTAAGGCCATCAGCACAATGTTGTCGAGGTCGCCAGCTAGTTGCCGACGCAGTTGCTCGACGGTGGTGCTGCGTGCGGCTCCCGTAGTGGGGTCTCTCGTTTCTTCTTGCGAGACCAAGGTACTTGGCCGCACGGGCTCCTGCCCCAGAATGGCATGCTTGATCTCGGCTTGGACCCGCTCTGCAATGCGGAAGGGGCGCTGCCCTGTCAACAACTCATAAAGCAGCACTCCCAGTTGATAGATATCCGTTGCGGTCGTGATCGCCTCACCGCGTACTTGCTCGGGAGCAGCATACTCGGGTGTCATCAAACGCAGGTCTCCCTTGGTCACAGGAATGGACAACACCGCTTGCTCATCCGCTAGTAGTTTGGCAATACCAAAATCGAGCAGCTTGACATGGCCCTCCGTATCAACGAGAATGTTTGCGGGTTTGATGTCGCGGTGTACGATGAGGTTACGGTGAGCATACTGTACCGACGTGCAGACGGTACGAAACAGTTGCAACCGTTCGTGTGTGGTCAGGCGATGCCTATCACAGTACGTCGTGATGGGCACGCCCTCAATGTATTCCATCACAAAGTACGGTTGACCCTGCTCGGTCACCCCACCATCAAGAAGACGGGCAATGTTGGGGTGATTAAGCGAAGCCAATATTTGCCGTTCGTACCGAAAGCGCCGGAGGACTTCATCGGAATCCATACCGCGCTTAATCAGCTTGATGGCCACCTGCTGATGAAACTGACCATCTGTGCGTTCAGCCACATAGACGGTGCCCATGCCGCCTCGGCCAACTTCATGGCGCAGAACATAGGGGCCGATACGCTGCCCGCTGCCATCATTTATCTCCTCAGGCGGATTGGCCAGCTGCAACCCTTCAGCAGCGGGAACCTCGAAATAGGAAGGCACGCTACCATGAGCTTCCAGCAGGCTCTGTATCTCGGCGCGGAGTGCGTCATCCTCGCCACAAGCTTGACGGAGGAACGCGTCTCGCTCGGCTGGAGGACACGCCAACGCTTCAGCAAAAATAGGCTTGATCTTCTCCCACCGGTCAGGACTCATGGTATTGAAGGCTTCACGTGATTCATGGGCATACAAACCTCTCGCGCAATTAGCGAGGCGTTTGGCTCATTGTTCGGTACAGCCACGCCTTGGCAAGCGTCCAATCACGCTTGACGGTTGCTGGAGAAATCTCCAGTACGGAAGCCGTCTCCTCGATGGTGAGCCCGCTGAAAAACCGATATTCCACGATGCGTGCCTGCCGCGGATCAAAGGAAGCCAACAAATCCAAGGCTTCGTCTAGGGCAAGCAAATCTGGCTCCTGGGTGACACGCAATCCCACAGCATCTTCGAGGGTGACATGTGCCGCCCCACCTCCGCGTTTAGCGGCTTGGGCGTGCCGGGCATAATCGACTAAAATACGACGCATTGCTTGGGAGGCGACAGCAAAGAAGTGCGCGCGACTTTGCCACGTAGCCCGCTTTTGATCAACCAATTTAAGATAAGCCTCATGCACAAGAGCCGTCGTGCCTAGCGTATGTCCCGTACGCTCGTTCCTCAAATGGTTATGCGCAATCGCTCGTAGGGCATCATAGATCCGCGGAACCAACGATTCGGCGGCAGCCGCGTCACCGGCATTGAGTTGATGCAGGAGTTGGGTGACATCGGCTTCATGCATGGCAGCATTGGGAGAAATGTGACAGCACAACAATGTACAACACAGTTGCTGCAATATGCAGATCTATCGGCTACCTGTTTTTACGACATAGAGGCTGCCTCATTGCAATATTTTTTCCGCAATGAGCCAAATCAGATGTGTCCTGCGCGACAGGGATAGCTTCCATCAGCTTCCCACTCAAACACGACACGCCTGCTATGAAAAACATCCGTTGCATCTCTACGGCTTTGTTCGCCCTGTGCTTTACGTTTGCCATTTGGTTTCCCTCACGTGCTGCTGCACAGACCCCTCCACGGTCAATCAGTTATCAGGGCGTCATTAGCGACCTCTCTGGAACACCGCTCAATGGAGCCTTTGACCTAACTTTTCGCTTTTTCAGCCAAGCAAGCGGCGGCGCAGCGCTCTGGCAAGAAACCCATGCCAATAATACACTGCAAAACGGACGCTTTGCTGTACTGCTTGGTAGTCAAACAATGTTCCCCTCTGCTCTAGATTTCAGCACGGCTTACTGGCTGGAAACAGAGGTACAAGCACCAAGCGGCACGAACGCTACATTTCCGCGCATTGCGCTCCAAGCAACACCGTATGCTAATTTTGCACAGGAGATTGCGGATGGTGCCGTTGCAACTGGCAAAATTCAAAATGGCGCGGTCACACTAGGTAAGCTCGACGCCTCAGGGGCATCAGAAGGGCAGGTGCTGAAGTTCGAGGGAGGACAGTTGACATGGGGTGCGGTTACGCCTCCCAACCCGCCGAGCCTTCCGCCGGGAGCGATCGTTATGTGGTCCGGTACGCGGGCAAGTATTCCAGCTGGCTGGGCATTGTGCGACGGTGAAAATGGCACACCGAACCTCATGGATCGATTCGTCGTGGGTGTCTCCGATGCGGAAGAGCCTGGATCGACAGGAGGCAGTAGTACGCATACACACACCTCTCCACCGCATAGCCATATCGTCGACCTTCCCCCTACCGTTAGCTCGACTACATTCTATGGTAGTGCCAGCCCATCTGCACGGCCAATTGTTAGGTATGTAGCCGTAGAGTCAAGCCAAGTCCCGTTTGAGCATGAGCACGAAACAGACCCGCCCGCTACACCAAGTGCTGCTACCAGTGTCACGATTGATGAGGCGAACCATCTGCCGCCCTTCTTTAAAATCGCCTTCATCATGCAGTGCGGCCCCGATCCTACGAACTGCGCTTCTCCACAGTAAGGTGGGCCTGTGTTACACACACGTTTGAACTCCAACGATGCTCTTCTATACGAGTGACTCTTTATGCGTACCTCCTTCTCGTTATCTCGCTCAACCGTCGTTTTTCTGCCGATCGTGTTTTTGGGACTTCTACTACCGCATAGTACCTATGGGCAATACCTGCTGGAGCATAATGTGCTTAGCTCAGGTGGACAAACCACTTCGGAAGCTGCCTTCCAACTCCAAAGTACCATTGGCCAGCCCTTCGTCGGTGTTGTCGCAGCAGAAGACCTCACACTTGGCTTGGGATATTGGGCCGAACCCACAGTCGATGGTTTTGCGGAGCCGGATAGCTCTATACTTGCCGTCAGTACCATGGGGAGCTATTACCCCAATGATGCTGCGAATGCCCTGATACAGGTAGGCGACATTGCGGCCGGGTTGCCCGTTGATGATCTGCTAGGCATTGGGTTTAAGTTAACATACGAGGCCAGCCGTATCACACCGACAAGCAGTCAGCTTATGTTGGCTCCTTTCTTCGAGGGAGGCGGAAACCCGATTGACTTTAGCGATCACAATGCAAATCAAGGCATCTTCTCCATTAGCCTGAGCCGTACCACAGGAAGCGGCGTCTCGGGCGAAGGGCTGCTAGGCAGCTTGGATTTTTCGGTCCCTGATCTCGCACCACCCGGTACAACACTCCTATCGCTCTCAGATATCCTAGCCGTCAACGCAAGCGGGAACGCAATAGGCATGCGAGCACAGCAGGGTGCACTAAACATCTTAGGTGTCTGGCCAGGCGATACCAACCGTGATTGCCTCGTCGATGTCTTTGATGTGCTACCGCTTGGAACTTCTTTTGGCAATGAAGGGCCACCTCGTAGCGACCAAGGGCTTGATATTTCATGGACACCGAAGGCCTTTCGCCCGTGGGGTGGCTCCTCATCATCTCCTAATTTTGGCGACAGCTTTGTGGACGGTACAGGTGATGGCCAAATCAACCAGAATGACTTGCTCCCTATCGGCGTAAATTTTGGCAACAATCGGTATGATCTACCCGGCTCTGAATGCCAAGCAGCTTCTAAGCAGGCACCCAAGGGAAATACCCTATTTGCACAAGTGGATGTGCCTCCGACGACCGTAGGCGAGACCTTCGTTGTAGAGCTTGCCACACCGATTGTTCAACAGGGCTTGCTTGGTGTAGCTTTTGAGTTGCATGTCCCTCTAGAACTGTTCCGTGTAACGTCGGCAACACCGGGACTTTTGCTCGATGACGGCGATCTGCTTGCGTTTGATCGAACGGATCCGAATTCTGGAGTTTTCTCTGCCGCATTCAGTCGCAAAGGCACGGCGAACATGGCCATTGGAAATGGCCCCTTAGTATATGTGACGATTGAGGTGATTGGTGAAATGCATACTGCGGCACCCTTGACGCTCACACGCGCTGCTTTCAGTCATGTAAATGGTCAGACCAACACGACACCACCCGTCACACTCCAACTGCTTACGGCAACGGCCACATCGAATGATGGTGCTAAAGAAGTGCCGAATCGTTTCCGGTTACACGGAGCATACCCCAATCCGTTCAACCCAACGACGACCCTCTCGTTCGATTTGCCGGAGCCTGCCGAACTGAGGCTCGTGGTCTACGATCTACTTGGTCGCATAAAGGTTCAGCGCGCCTTAGGTAGACATCGCGCTGGGCGTAACCAACTGGTTCGTTTTGATGCCAGTCAGCTAACTTCAGGCATGTATGTTTATCGCCTAGAAGCACAAACTGCGAAGAAAACCCAATTCATGACAGGTCGCTTTGTGCTCCTAAAATAGCGCCCAGAAAACGATGGGGAATGAGCCTACCCTGAATAGCGCCTGTAAAAAGCAGTTGCCCAAGACGCCCAACACAGACGGTGCCTACGTGCCCTTTGCTGGCATTGATGTTGTTGCAAAACGCCCAACAACTTCTTGGTTACTGCAATGGCACGTTGGTGCGGTGGCCGTAGAGGTTGCTGTGTGCGATGCGCTCGAAGTGGTCGTAGACGAGCGCCGTCACGCCGGGCACCGGATTGGGGTCACCGGGGCCGTTGTAGGCACTCATCACGCTGAGAATGAACGGGCGGCCTTCGAGGTAGATGAGCCCAGTCTCGCTGCGGGAGCCGGGAATCCAGCCGGGCTTGGCGGCCACGGGAATGGCTGCGGGTACCGTGGCGCGCATCTCTGCTTCCGTGCGCTGCATCATCGCCAGCATTGCTGCACAGCTTTCTGGACTCGCCGCCTTACCCGTATAAATCAGGTGCATCAGCCGCACCATCTCGCGCGGCGTCGAGATATTCTCATCGTTGCGCCCGACGGCGTCGCCATCGAGCATCACGCGCTGCAGCCGCGTCTGCCCCAAGTCAAACTGCTTCAGCATCAAGTTCACTTGCGCCATCCCCACGCGGTCGATGAGGACATTCGTCGCCACGTTGTCGCTCCAGATCATCATCGCCTCGGCGATCTCCCGGAGCGTCTTGCGCAGCGGCTGCCCATCGACCATCTCTTCCTGAAACCGCCCCGACCCCGCCACCAAGAACGCCGGATCGATGGTCACGGCCTCGTCGAGGTCGAAGGCACCGGCATCGGCTTGCCGAAAGACTTCGATGAGCACCGCGATCTTGATGACGCTAGCTTGGGGAAACACCACATCCATGTTTAGGCCAAACGCGTTGCCGGTCGCCACATCGAGGGCCGCCACGCCCAGGACGCCGTCCCATTCGGCATCGAAGGCGTGGAGTTTGTGTAGTGTTTTGGTTTGCCATGCATCCGCAGGCAGCGTTTGGGCTGCAAGGATACATGGGCAACAAAGCAACAGGACAGCAAGCAGACGCTTCATAGCAGACCTCGATGTAAGAGAAAGGGGGATCTGTTTAGTGTACTACGTCTGCAATCCAACTACAATCCCTTGCCTACTTCGTGGTCGCCAACGCGATGCCCGCAAGGACGAGCATTGCCCCAAGCAATTTGCGCAGCGTGATGGGGTCGGGTGCTGCGCCAATCAATCCAAAGTGGCTGATCACCATCGCCATCAACACCTGCCCGCCAACGAACAAGATGAAGAAGGATCCGGCTCCAAGCTGTGGAATGAGCAACGTCGAGCCCAGCACCATTACGGCGCTAATGAAGCCGCCGAGGTATAACGGCCACGGCACGTCTTTGAGCTTCTCGCTTCCACTCAGGTCGCCTGAGAACGCGGCGATGCCGATCGTTGTCAGCGTAGCCAGCACGAAGAACGGCAAGTTCGCGAGCACGGACGAGCCAACATACTTGGCGACCGCGCTGTTCATGGGTAAATAGATCGATGTCAGCGTTCCCATGACGAACGCGACACCGAGCAGCATCAGTTTGGTCATGGAATTCGTAGGTTTGGATGGAAAACGTAGCCACAGCAAAAACCGCCTCCACAGCATAAAGCCAGCGGAGGCGGTTCGAGTGAGCCAGCCTCCGAAGAGGCCTCGTCTATGTCGAGGCGGCAACTAAGCCGCGGGTGCATTTACACCGTAGCCAATTCTGGCAGCGGCTTGGCGACGGGGAAGTCAATTGCGAAGTCCATCGAGTTGTGGATGTAGTTCGCAAACTGCTTGGCGTTGATGAGTGCGACAAACTCGACGAAGGCTTTCTGGTCGTAGCCGAGGCCGAAGAAGGCGTCAACGAGAGCGGCATCCGGGCGGCCTTGCGTTTCGACGAAGCTGCGAGCGAGTTGCGTCAGCGTGCGGAGCTTCGTGTCGGAGCTGGTGCCAGCGCGAAGGTCGAAGGTCTCTTCTTCGCTAAAGCCATTCATTTTGCCGAGCGTCGTGTGCGCCGAGAGGCAGTATGAGCAACCGTTCACTTCGCTGACGGCGAGGTAGATGGCCTGCACTTCGCGATTGCGGAAGCTGCTTTTTTCGGCTGTGTGCGAGAAGCCTAGGTAGCTTTCGAGGATGTTGCCTGCGCTGCCGATGGTGGCGTACAGGTTAGGCACCATGCCAAGTTGTTTTTTCAGGTTGTCAAAGATGCCTTGTGCTTTGGCGTCGACTTGGTCACGGGTGGGAACGTTGAACGTAGCCATTGTTGTATCTCCTTATTCTTGTTTAACTTGCAATGCTGAAAATCGAATGTTTCCAGCCGCATCATGTTCGCCCTTTCAGTGCACAGCAGGACATGTTTGTTACAACGACTATTTACTTTTTTTAGATGAGCCTCCGTGAAGCATCGCGCAAGTTAAACGTTTACAACTGGATCAGGCCGCAAAAAGAATTTTGGTACATTCGCTCCAGTCTATGCCTACTAGTGCTTCATCAACGTTGGTCGTTCGGGTCGATGTGCTGGT
>CAYYHN010000112.1:0-9358 GCA_964471245.1 uncultured Rhodothermaceae bacterium
GCGGCCACTTTCTTGGTCACCCCGACAACGTGCCGGCACGGCTGGCGCACGAGCAAGCCATCTCGGCGCTCAACAGCGCTGCCCCGCAGATGAGTACGGCCAAGCTCAACCTCGACCGTGTGCGCACGCTCTACGAGAAAGGAAGTGCCTCGCTGAGCGACTATGAGAATGCCAAGAACTCTTTTCGCACAGCCGAGGCGAGCCACGAATCGGCGCAGCGCAGCGTGGATATTCAGGAAGAGCAGATGCGCTATGGTTTTCTCTACGCGCCTCAAAGTGGCACCATCGCATCGGTCCACGCCGAGGCGGAGGAGAACGTCGCAGCCGGGCAGGCTGTGGCGGTCCTGAATGCGGGCTCTAATATGCAGATCGTGCTTGGTTTGCCTGAAAACGTGATCAACCAAGTCACGCGCGGGCTTGATGCCTCCGTCACGTTCTCATCATTGCCCGGGCGTTCGTTTGCAGGCACCGTCGATGAGGTGTCCCCGTCGGTCGATCCACAGACTGCGACGTATCCTGTTCGCGTCACGCTTACCGAGGCCACCGAAGCTGTTCGTTCGGGTATGTCGGCTAATGTCTCGTTCGATTTCGGGCAGCAAGATCAGCTCGCCAACGTGCTTGTTGTGCCTGCCAAAGCCGTAGGCGAAGATGCCGATGGCCGGTTTGTCTTTTTGCTACGTGGCACCTCTGGCGCTACGGCCACGGCTAACAAGCACCACATCCAAGTCGGTAGCTTGACGGCGGCAGGGTTTGAGATCGTGCAAGGTCTTGAAGCCGGACAACAAATCGCCACCGCCGGGCTGCAAACTTTGCTCGACGGGCAGCAGGTCGTCGTGCGGTTGGAAGAGTGATATCGGCAGCTCATGCGTTCGTCATGCCGACGCTCGACTGGTGTTGAGGAGTGGCTCCAGCGGGTTGTCTGAGCCGTCTTGCTACATCGACCAAAACCTTGCCATCTGCATGCCCTGTTGATCACTTGGTGCCACTGGGTACGACATACCCATTGCAAGGCTAAAAATCTAGATTCCCGCCTTTGCGGGGAGGACATTTAACCGGAAGACCATCGTGAACCTTGCTCGCTTTTCGATAGAGAAGAACCGCATCACCTTCTTGCTGCTGACGGTGATTGTGGCATTGGGCCTTGCGATGTACCAGTCGCTGGCCCGCGACAGCATGCCGCCGTTCACGGTGCGCGTGGCAACGGTGGTGTCTCAATTTCCTGGTGCAAGTCCGGAGCGCGTCGAGCAACTGGTGACGGACAAAATCGAAAAGATAGCGCAGGAGCTGCCTGAGTTGAAGGAGGTCAATAGTACGTCGCGCACAGGCCTCTCAGTGGTATCGGTGGTGCTAAAAGATGAGGTTGCGCCGAGCGAGTTGCAGAGTGTTTGGGACCGACTGCGGCGGAAGCTCAACGGCATGCAAGACCTGCCGCAAGGTGTCAACCCGAAGCTCAACGACGACGGCATCGGCGACGTGTATGGCATTGTCGTGGCGATGATCAGCGACGGGTTCACCTACGCCGAGATGAAAGAAGTGGCGGATGACTTGAAGGACGCGTTCATCAAGCTGGACGATGCGGCGAAAGTCGAACTTGGCGGCGTGCAAGAAGAACGCGTGTTCATTGAGTTCGACAATGCACGGCTCTCTGAGTACAACCTGTCGTCGAGTCGCCTGCAGAGCATTATCGCTTCGACGAATATCCTGAGTTCGGGTGGGGAGGTCAACCTCCAAGATGAACGTATCATCCTCGAGCCAACGGGCAACTTCAACTCGGTTGAGGACATCCGGCAGACGCTCGTGCCTGTTGGTACGAGCAACCAACTCGTTTATCTGGGTGACATTACGACCGTACGGCAGAGCTACATCGATCCGCCAAAGCAGCGTGTGCGTGTGAGTGGGCGTGAAGCGCTCACGTTCCACATCAACCTGAAAGACGGGGCCAACGTCATCAACCTTGGGGGGGCAGTCGATGAGGTCGTTGCAGATTGGCAGCAGCGCCTTCCCGTTGGGCTCGAACTGCGCCGTGTGGCGTCGATGGACACCTACATCGATACTAAAATCAGCGACTTCGTTGCCAACCTGATCCAAGCCATCCTCATCGTGATGGTGGTCATGCTGCTGTTCCTCGGGATCCGCACGGGCCTGATCATTGCCAGCCTCATTCCGATTGTGACGGTGATGACATTGATGCTGATGGGCATGTTGGACGTCGGCCTAAACCAAGTCACGCTGGCCGCGCTGATCATGGCGCTCGGCATGATGGTCGACAACGCCATCGTGGTTGCCGAATCGGTCATGGTCAAGATGGAAGACGGGATGGAAGCGAAGCAGGCGGCCATCGAGGCGTGCGACGAATTGTTCACGCCGCTACTCATCTCCACCCTCACCACCTCGGCGGCGTTTCTCGCGTTCTACCTCGCCGAGTCGACGATGGGCGACATCGTAGGGCCCATCTTCGTCGTGATCTCGTTGGCGCTGTTGTCGTCGTGGGTGATTGCGCTGTCGGTTATTACGATGTTTTGCTACCTGTTCCTAAAAGTGAAGCCGAAAGATGCCAAACCACGCTTCGTAGATCGCGTCATTAACCGGCTGAAGGCCTACTACAAAGACCTCATCCTGTGGGCATTAGGGCGGAAACGCACGGTGGTCGCAGGCATGTTTGGCTTGTTCTTCCTCTCGCTCGTCGGTTTCACATTCGTCGCCTTCGTGTTCTTCCCCGATAGCGACCGCAACCTCATCACGGTCGACATCAACCTGCCGTTGGGTACGCGGATCGAGCGGACAATGGACGTCGTCGAGCAGATTGAGGCGTACATGGCCGAAGAGCTGCTTGTAGCATCGGGCACAACAGCAGGTGTGACAGATTGGTCGGCTTACATCGGTGAAGGTCCGGCATCCTACGACATGGGCTACAGTGCCGATGAAGCCAACTCGAGCTATGCGCACATCTTGGTCAACACGTCGTCGTTCCAGGCCAACAATGCGATGATTGCTGCACTCGATCAGTTCTGTTTCGAGACCTTCCCGGATGCCAACATTCTGGTAAGTTCGCTGGCTGCAGGTGGCGGCGGGACGCCCATCGAGGTCAAGATTGCTGGTGACAACCCGGATGTGCTGGCGCGCATTGGCGAGACGATCAAGTTGCGGCTCTCGCAAATCACGGGGACAAAGAACGTAAAGGATGATTGGGGGCCCAAGAGCAAGAAGCTTGTTATCGCAATCGATCAAGCGCGGGCGCAAGCAGCGGGTGTGTCGAGCCAAGATATCGCCACTTCGCTTGAAACGGTGCTGAACGGCTTCCAGACGGGCGAATACCGCGAGGATGACAAGACGATCCCTATCATGATGCGCAGCGGCGACAGCCAGCAGCAGACATTGGCTTCACTCGAAACGCTCAACGTCTATGCGCAAAGCACGGGCCAGAGTGTGCCCCTGTTGCAGGTGGCCAGCATCGTCCCGGCGTGGCAATACGCCAAAATCAAGCGCAGCGACCTCACGCGCACGATGAACGTCTCCAGCGAACTATCTGCTACAGGCAACGCCTCGGCGATCATGGCGGAACTGTCACCGTGGCTCGATGAGCAGGCCAACACATGGCCTCCCGGCTACACCTACTCGACGGGCGGTGATGCCGAAAATACCGCCGAGAACATGGGTGCAGTCATCGCCTACCTGCCGCTTTCTGGTGCGATTATCTTGTTGCTGCTCGTCATCCAGTTTAATGCCTACCGGAAGACGGCGATGGTGCTGCTGACGATTCCGATGGCGATCATTGGAGTTACCATCGGCTTATTGCTTTTCCGCGAGCCGTTTGGCTTCATGCCTTTCCTTGGTGTGATCTCGCTGGCAGGCATTGTTATTAATAACGCAATTGTGCTCTTGGATCGCATCGAGATCGAGCAGCGCGACTTGAAGCGCAGCGACCAAGATGCCATCATCGCCGCGTGCCTTCAGCGCTTCCGCCCGATCTTGCTAGCGACGTTCACGACGGTCCTTGGCCTTGTGCCGCTCTACCTTAGTGGCGGTGAGATGTGGGAAGGCATGGCCGTGAGCATCATGGTAGGCCTACTGTTCGGCACGCTCATCACCCTGCTCCTCATCCCCGCGCTCTACAGCATCCTCTACAAGGTAGACTACCGGGATTATACATTTAATACGGCCTTGCTCGAAGGGTAGGCCTATCCGTGCCGCACGTTTAGGTGCTCGCTACTTACCACACCATCCTGAGTATAGCTCAGGTGGCGGACCTAGAGCAGAGCGAATCGGGACAAATTTATCCAGTACAATGAAATCACCTGTCCTTCCCTTATCCGTTCTGTTTTTGCTACTTAGTGCATGCCAAGTAGCGGAGACGGGCAAGCTAATACGGTCTTATGAGCCCACGTTAACCAATGCGTCGCCGCTGGACACAACGGTCACTGACGTTACCGCAAATCGCGATAGCCTCGGGCGCGAGGCCTCCCTACTGTCAGCGTTCTTTGGACTCGATAATGCGTTGGGCGCAGGAGCAGATCAGGTGATCTGCGACGGAGCTGGTGGAGCTGATGGAATGCCGGTCATCTTCTCTCATGAGATTGATGTCACGACAATGCAGCCCGGTGATTTCAGCGTCCAACGGGCGTCCGGGGATATGGGCGAAATTTTCTGCGTAACCTTGGCACCGGCGGATGACCACGGCGAACTCCGAACGGTGCTGCTTGCAGGCGAATACGGTGATCTTGGAGATCCGCCTGTGCAGGTGACAATCACCGGCAACATACTTTCCATCGACAACACGTTGAATTTCAAGGGCGCACGTGTCGATGTGACGCCGCTTGCAGAAGGCCCCACGATGGTATGGGCGGAACGGGTTCCTCAAGACGAATGGGCGCTTGGCAAAGAGGCAACGCCGCTGGCTTGGGGTGGTGGCAGTGGATGCCCCGAAGCCACCAAACAAGTAGTGCGTGTAACGTGGGCCGGGGGCGTGACTAAGCCGGGTGGTAATGAAGCGGACGATGTTGAACGCGTGCAATACCAAGTCGATGTACTTCGTGAAGATAGCACCCAAGCCGTCGTAACCCCTTTCGCCATCGCTGATTTGGGCGATGGCGATAACAATCATGCTCTTTGCCTTGATGTGGCGGGTACGCCACGAGCGGTCCACTTCCCTGCGGGCTACATGACCGATCCCAATGAAGATCTAAACCCAGAAACAACGGTTTCCGTTCAAGGGGATCTGTAGCATATGATGCTGGGTGGACGAGAGTTGTAGACCTATCTCAAAAGGTGTACAGGGGTTCATTATTTTGGGCTGATTGAGTATGGAGCGGTTCTGCAGTCAGCCGCAATGGATTTTCAGAGCCCTAATGCCTGGCAGATAGCGAGACCGTGAGCACGAAGAGCGTGGATAACCGTATATGTTTCGGCTCGCCTTTGCAAACCGCATAGATGAACAATCACGTGGCATTCGGACGAATGAACACGCCCGTTTTATCTACGCAGAATGCGGACAATGCGGTTGTAGACGATACTTGCTACCCCTGTTGCTTTGCCACCAATGACATTAGCTAGGCCCCACGTTTCGCCTCCAGTTGTGTTGACGAACTGAATGACAACCGTATCAATATCCTCGTGATAGCGTGCGATGCTGAAGTACCCCGGTACCCAACCCGTATGTTCATATTCATAGATGGAGGAATAGATGGCCTGTTCCTCCTCATTCAGTAAGGTCCCGTCGTTCAATGCACGTAAAAACACACCAACATCCTGTGCTGTTGCAAGCATCGATCCGCCAAGCTCCCTCAGATCATCATCATATTCGTACCAGTAACCACTAACAACATCCTCAAAAGCCACTTCGTCGAGCGAAAAAAACGTGTTCGTTAAGCCGAGTGGGGTTAGAATATCGCGGTAGACATATTCGTGGTGGCTGTATCCGAGCACGCGGTCGAGGATTTTGCCAATCAACAGATAGTTCGTGTTGGAATAGCGATAGCGTGCATCGGGTTTGAAATCGGCGGGGTCGTCTAAGATGAGTTCCAGTGCGGCCGTGTCGTCGGTGAGTGGGGCAAACCAGTCAAAGGCGCTGTCATCGGTGAAGTTGGGAATGCCACTGCGATGTTGCACCATCATACGCAGGGTAATCTGGTCGGCGTACTCAATGCGACCTACAAGCTCGGGCAAGAGGTCGGCGAGGGTATCGTCTATCGACAAACTGTCGCGGTGGGCTAGCCTGGTGACGGCCGTGGCAATGTACAGCTTGTGGATGCTGCCAATCTTGAACAAGGCATTCGAGTCGGAGGGAATCTGCGCCCCTTTGTTTTTCCAACCTGCTGTGTAAAAAGCCGGGGCTTGGTCAGCTTGATCGACATACACGATGACGCCATCTAGCCCATACGCCATCGCGCCATCGACCTGTTCTTGCACCGTATCTGGCAAGGGCGCGATCCATGCTGGCACCAAGTCCAATGGGGCAATGATGACCGTGGTCACAATTGCCACGATGGGCATGACAATCCTTAAGGTACGAACGACGCGTTTCTTGGCAGGCATGTATGATGGCCTTATAGGTAACTTGATGATAGAGCCAGTGTTACAAGCTTCTCAGGAGTGCGAACATAGTTTCGATAGATAACTCGAGTTTGGACTTACCTGTCCAAGCGTGAGGAGACGAAGAATGGAAGAGACAAAGCGTCGAAGACGTTTGGGAAAATGCCTCCACTTCGTTTCGTTGCCTCCTCGTTTCATCCATACGACCCACGTTCAGCATAGGTCAAAACTTGGGATAGATAGCTGTCTGGGGCCTAGGTGTCGTGCAGTGTTATTCCGTCTCCTTGTTTGTAGCTGCCAGTAACGCCTTGATTTTTGTATGATCCTGACGCCACGGCAATAAGACCGTTTCTGCTCGTCCTTGGCTATCCTGAAACCACAGCAGTTCGCGTCGTTCTCCGTTACGATACGTTTCCAAAATATGCACATCGCGCATCTCGGCCCAGTTCCATTGCTCCGTACATCCACCACACTCTCTGATGAGTTGGCCTGCACGAATCGTAATATGAGCTGAGGAAAAGATCCGTGGAAGGAACCCTATAAGCAATGCGCTTAGTAGGCTAAGCAGCAGGAGGGGCATGGTCGGCAATGAACCACCAGAAAGCAGGACAACAGCCCAGCCAGCCAGAAAAATCTGGGTCATAAGCAAGCCGGGATGTATAGGCGTAGAAGCCAGAATGGAAGGGTGGAAGCTGGATCGCAAGGCCCATTCCAGTGAGCGCCGCCGCATCGGTTCTTTCCACGTCAGCAAGTCCGAACTGCTTTCTGGAGCGTGATATTGAACTTCATGCGTTCCCATGTGCTGTTGCAAGCTGGCTGACTAATGGGATGGCCGAAAAGCGGCAAGTGGTTTTCACGTGCAAAAAGCTGGACGATCAGTCATCCGCCATGATGTCTTACAATATGGCGTTTGGTGTTCATATTTGCCATAGGCCCGTTTGAATGCCGCCTTGAATCAGAATTGCGCATGTCCCATGACCCGGAAGTTCCGTCGGCGGTAGTGCCACTAATGCCCCTGCATTCGCTGCCGCCGCGACGGCTTGTTCGATATCTTCAACCAGTGTGTATGGGCGAATGACGGGGTCCTCTGCATCGTGCATCGGTGTTCGAACGCCGATCCATCCGCCATGCGCCATCCGGGCCGTGCGAGCACCGCCTAAGATCGGGTCGCCATCGCCAAACGTGAGGCTGTGAACTTGAGCATACGCCGCACACACAGCATCAACATCCGGTGTGACGATTTCGAGATAGTGGATATGCATATGAGTTGTTGCGCTGATGCTAGTTGTTAACGAGACCCTAGTTAGATACTGCTAGATAGCACGTGTGCTGATGCTTGGCTACATCTTTGTGACTTTGGCCAGCTTAAATCTCCTTGTTATCAATGATTCTGCATCCCCAGTGTTTGCAGCACGCGGCCTATAAACTTTATCGTAGCCAACCTGCTACAATAAAGAGGTGTGGGGTGACAAGGTCTGTTCACACGGCTCGTGTCGCTTCCATAACACGCCTGTCTGCCAAGAATTACGCAGCAAGCGTCTCGAAGGCGTCGGCGGCGAAACCGGCGCCTGCTTCGGTATAGAAGTTGAAGATGCGGTCGACGCCTGCTTCTTGTAGCGCATCGCGGTCTTCGCTGTACTTCACGATGGCGGCAATGCGGCCTTGGTAGCCGAGTGATTTGAGTTTTTCGGCAGTGAAGAGGTTCTCTTCGAGTTGGGGCATGGCGAGCATCACGAGGTGGACGCTGCTTTGTTCGAGTTGGAGGCGGTCCCAAAAGTCGGAGTCGAGCGCACTGGCTTGGATGATAGCGCGTCCTTGCTCGTGTTGTTGCTCGATAATGCCGCTATCCATGTCTACGCCCAGCACGCGTTCGTTGCTGTGGTTGGCTAAGTAGTCATAGGCACCGCTGCCCACGCGACCCATTCCAAAGAGCAGCACGGTTGCATCGCCGATCACAACTTCTTCTTCCTCGGGCAGCCGCTTCGTACGCTGGAACTTGTTAAGCCAGCGGTGCATCCGGTCGTAGATGCTGTGGGCGACCAAGTTGGGCGGCGAGGCAATGACGAACGAGATGGCGAGTGCGAGGGCAATCGTGAGCAGCCATGGCTCAGCAATCCAACCCGCTGAGACGGCCACGACGGCGATGATTAACCCGAACTCGCTGTAGTTCGACAGACTGAGCGTGGAGAGAAACGCGGTACGGCTGCGCATGCGGAAGCGCGTAAACAGGTCGAAGAACAGTAGCGACTTGAAGGGCACGAGCAGCACAAGGATCAGCGCAACGAGCACGGCTTCAGCGCTGGGGATGCCGTTGAGCCCGATGCTGATAAAGAAGCCGACGAGGAAGAAATCTTTGAAGCCGAGCAGCGTCTTTGCCAACTCCTCGGCTTTGCGGTCCGGTGCTAGCATGGCCCCTACGATCAGTGCACCGAGGTCGCCCTTGATGCCGACCAACTCGAACAACTCGTAGCTACCGATGGCGAGCGTCAGGCCAAACAGGATCAGCAGTTCTTCATGGCCCGTCCGATGTAGGATGCGGAGCAGGAGCCAGCGCAGTGGCACGAGCCCGATCAGCAGCAGCGGAGCCCACAAGTTGGGGGTTTTGCCTGCTGAGAGCGCCAGAAAGACGACAGCGACGAGGTCCTGGATGATAAGGATGCCGATCGCCGTTTGCCCATAGATCGACCCCATCTCGCCTTTGTCTTCCAGCACTTTTACCGCGAAGACCGTGCTCGAATAGCTCAGCGCAAAGCCCAGCAAGAACGCTGTGTTCACGGTCAAGTCGGCCGTGAGCGCAATGCTTGTGAGCGATAGGGCAAGCAGAGCTAAG
>CAYYHN010000113.1:0-9317 GCA_964471245.1 uncultured Rhodothermaceae bacterium
CTCGACCGATCGCAGCAAGCCCGAGCACAGCGCGACCGGGCCGAGGCGGCGCTGGCTTTCATGAATGAGCTTTTCGCGAGCGCCAACCCGGATCATGCCGTCGAGGACGTAACCAACCGAACCGACCTCACCGTACGCGAAGCGTTGCGCATTGCTTCGGACCGCGTGCAGCGCGAACTGGGCGACCAGCCGATGGTACAGACGACCGTAGCTGGAATGGTCGCCAAGAACCTGTATGGCTTGGGCGACTCGACCGCTGCCGACGCCATCGCCTACTGGGGCACCCTCGCCGACACCTATGCCGACCCGCTCTCGTGGGAGGCCCGCGAGTCGCTGATCATGCGCAGCCATTTGCTTCGCAACGCAGGCGACTATGCTGCGGCGGAATCGCTCATGGTACACGTCATCGACCGCGCAGAACGCGCCAACGCGCCAGCAGGCGAACTGGCAAGCGCCTACAACGACCTCGCCGGGATCTACTTCTACCAAGGCCGCCCGGCCGAAGATCGCTTGCCCTATTACCGAAAAGCCATCGCCCTCTACCGCGCCGACAGCACCTACCTTGGCGATGTAGCGATGATCTCGGCGAACTTGGCGAACGCCCTCGAACACGATGATCCAGAAAAGGAACGCCTCGTCCGCGATGCTTTATCCATTTGGGAGCGCATTCGCCCTGCTGACCACCCCGACATTGCCCTCGGCTACTACCACCTCGCCCGCGTCGAGATTGCCCAAGGCGACACGGCGTTGGGCCTGTCCCACAGTGCACGCAACGTGGCGATGACCGAAGCTGCGTACGGCACAGGCCATCCCGAAACCATGTTTTTCATGCGCCGCCACGCCGACTTGCTCGTCACGAGTGATCGCGCTGAGGAAAGCATCCCCATTTTCCGCAGCCTGCTCGCACACCAACTAGAAGCCAAGTCTTGGGATCCGGAGGAAGCCGCCTCAACGATGCAAAGTCTAGCCAAGGCCTTGCCTGAAACCGCCGCAGGCGACGCTGAACGCCTCGACCTCTACGCGCAAGCCCACCAACTTTTCCGCGAAGCACGCGGCCCTAACGACTACCGCGTTGCCATTCCGCTCATCTCAGCAGCCAACACGTTGCATCGCCTCGGCCGCTACGCCGAGGCCATTGCCGCTACCGACACAGCGCTAGCCATCCTGCCATTTACTTTCGCCACAGAGGATGACCTTGTACTCTTCACTCGCTTTCGCCGCGCCACAGCCTTGTTAGGTGATGGGCAACAAGACGTTGGCTGGGCTAACCTCACAGCTACTTGCGACATCTTTAGGCGAGTTGGCAACACGGAGCGTATTGCTTCATGCGAGGACGCCTTGGTTCGATATGCCGAATAGCGTGTCTGCTGAGCCACAGTATCGTATGTGTCTCTCCCCTCGCTCAGTTTAAGCCAAAATAAACTGTCGCTTGATCTCGTCCACTGCCCGTAATCCAGATTGCAATGCACCCTGCATCCACCCATGGTAATCTGAGATATGCTCACCTGCGAAATGAACCTTTCCTTCTGGAGCTCTCAAGGGCGCATCATATCGACTGCTCTGAGTGCGCGTTGGCGATGCATACGCACCACGAGTCCACGCATAGTTGTTCCACGACTGAACAGCTCCGCGTTCAAAAGCATTCTCAATCCCCGGAAAAAGAGTGCGCCACCGTGCCATAAGGGTTGATGTGTTCTCCATGTTTCCCACGGCATCAATCTCACGTGCGCGTTCACCAAATACATAGGTATGGAGAATACCCATCGTTCCAGCTTGATCGATTGTTGGTTGCCAGATTTCCTCGGGCCAATCAGTGCGCGCATAACCGTTTAACCCCTCCGCTTCCCAGAAGCGGTTGTTCATCTGCACATAGACCCGAGATGCTGAAGCATACCTATAATTGCCATCGATCGCCTCTTGTTTTGCTACCGAAAGTTCAGGCATAAACTGAATCTTATGCATGACCGGAAGCGGGACTGTAATAAGTACACGGTCGGCAACGTACACGTCTCCACCGGAGGTAATGACATGGGCTAAATCAGACGTTTGTTCTACGGTGGCAACAGGCGTGTTGCGCACAATCTTGCCTCGTAATGCCTCTGCAAATGCAGCAGGCAAGCGGTCTGTGCCACCTCGGATCTTCGTGTATTCGCCATGTGGTACCGAACTGGGCCATGGGCGATCACTCAGGAAGGTATCAACGCCAACCTTTGTCCGAACACCGCCAAATGCGTTCAGGTAATCGCCAGTTCGGGGATAAAAGTGATCGAGGTCCAGATTGAACGCACGTACATAGCGCAAGGTCAGATCATGATGCGGCGGTATGCGCGCAGCGCCACCTTCGGCAAATTGCCCCTCTGCAAAAGGTGACCGCAAGGTATACACCCGACCTCCTACCCTGTCAGAGGCTTCAAGAAGAGTAACCTCAAAGCCTGCCTTATCCAATTCATACCCTGCAACAAGCCCTGACATCCCGGCTCCGACGATGAGCACTCGGATAGGATCTACTTCTGGTATGGAAATACCCGGGTCTGAAGTATCGCAAGCGGCCAGTGAAGCGCCAGCAGCGAATACAAGCCCTTTGCGCAAAAATGCTCTGCGTGATAGCCCAGACCTGTGGGGTTTGTTCACAGCCTTGCCTACTGATTCTGCTTCTCGACAAATGGCCTCCCTACCAACTGCACATTACTCGAACAGAACGCATCTACTCGTCGACCATGATCCCACTAACTTATTACATTGGCGTCATACCAACCTACCCTATCCTATACCATTCAGCGTGCCCTGCGAAGTGCGATGCAGCTAGTTTCGCTCGGTATCGGACAAAGAGCTGCCTCCTTTCTTACACTAACTCTGAGGCTGTTGCAGGCGTATGGCGGTGAAGCGAAGAGCTGTTGGAGTGCATCCGAAGTTGCGCCGGAAGGCACGTACAAAACTAGACACATCTCGGTAGCCGCTTGCATGACAAATCTCTACTACCGGTCGATCACTATTGACAATAAGCGTCCGTGCGTATTCAAGGCGCTGCTTCGTCAGCCACTTTGCGGGTGGGGTACTATAAACCGCATGAAAATGCCGTTTGAACGACGACAGGCTCATGGCACATAGCTTAGCAAAGTCGGGCACCTGAAGCGGTGACAGGTAGTGATCGGTAATGACTGAGATAATCCGTTCTGCCTCTGTATGCCCCCAGTCGGCGGTCTCACGCAAGACGAGTTCCCGTACCGCCTTATCGCCCATGAGCGCAATAAGGAGTTCGCGAAATTTAAACTGCCGTTCAATTTTAGATAGTGGCTTTGCAACGGCATCGGGTAGGCTGTAGAACAAACGCTGGGCATGCTCAGAAGGCATTGAAACAACGACACGTGCCCCTTTGGAGGCTTGCTCTGGAACACCAACAGCCTCACGCAAAAAGGTCCGATTTACGGAAAAGACGATGCTGTGATACGGCGTCTCTTCACCATGAAACTCCGACATCAGGTGAGTACCAGATCGCATAACCACCACGGTGCGCGTCGGTGCGACCAAGTATGCTGCCCCATCCTGCGGTTTCAACTGCTTTACTCCACCACACACCAAGACAAATGTTGGCTGCGTCACTAAAACAGGTGTGGACATCATGCACAGGTCGGCTTTGTAACATATAACAGAAGCCTCTTGAAACCCCATTGCATGATCTGCAAACTGTTCCTCTATAGCTGCAGGTATGCTGAGCACGGTAATCGTCCCGATTTTAACTGGTTACGGCAGGGTTCATCGAATAGGTGCCCATATGAGACGCATGGGCTAGAATATGACCGTCCATTTTCATCCGTGCATCTTGACTTGAAAATGCACCGTGCAGATCTAGTGATTCAACATCCAATGCAAACACCGTGAAATAGTAATGGTGTATGATGCTGTCATTCCACGGTGGACAGGGACCATCATAGCCTCCATATACACCTTCCATATTGGGATCACCGGCAAACCATCCTGTATAATCGTTTTTACCCGCAATACCATTCGGAGTTTGTCCAACAGGCTTACCTCGGGCCGTGATTCCCTTCGACGCCGCACCTTCAGCTAATCCAGTCACTGTACCCGGTATATCGACAAGAACCCAATGATAGAAGTCTATGCGAGGCAGATCGGAGGGTACAACCTTGCCTTCTTGGTTCACATCTTCGCCTGAGGAGGGTACGTCAGGATCATAACAAATGATCGCAAAAGATTTCGTGCCAACGGGCACATTGGTCCAGTGAATCGCTGGGCTTAGGTTTTCGCTGGGCGCAAAAGGACTATCCGTACCAGGCTTACCAAATGCAAACCTAGAGGGAATCTGGGCACCAAACTCCCAAGCATCTATCTGAACTGAAAACGGTCCGGCCACGTTGTACCTCCATCGTACGATATTAAGGGTGAATATGCCAAGGGATGCTGCTCTATAATCTTTGGGATTTGGTTCAATTTAGCTGGCTTTCTGGTTCACACAAAGGACAATTCAGCTCAATTTATCTGCATATTAGTCCAACACAAGCCCCCTTTTCTTTACTGATCGGACTGAAAATGAAGGGGTTTCAACAAATGACTCGAACGCGTATTCGATATGTCAGAATCTCCTAGTGCTTCATCAACGTTGGTCGTTTGGGTCGATGTGCTGGTCATTTTTGCGTTCACCAAGGCGCTCGATCGCAGACATACCCGTAGGTATGGCGAGATCGAGGAACGTAGGTGGGCACGAAAAGGGACGCACAGAACCCGAAGAAGCAATCTTGAGGATGCACTAGCCATCTAAACATCGACAAAACGACGGACGCCATTGACCACGCTTGCTTAACAAGTCCACCAAGAATCATCGTTATTGAATTAGTGCTGCATCAAGGTTGGTATGACGGGTCGATGTGTTGGTCATTTTGATGCCCACCAAGGCCCAACAGAAGTCGTACAGCAGCGCAGGCATACCCCTATAGCGAGATCAAGAAACGAAGGTGGGCGCACTGGTTAAGTTTCTACAGGGGGACATACAGAACCCGACGATTCAATCTTGGTATAGCACTACGCTATGTCTCCCCGCAGCTTACTCACTTGATCTACGAAGCACGACCCGAACCTTAGACGGCTGGGAAAACGCCTCCACTTCGTTTCGTTGCCTCCTCGTTTCATCCATGCTACCAACGTTCAGACCATAAGTCAAAACTTGGGTTAGGTTATGTAGGCTTGCACTGGCATATAGCAAGAATCGAAAGGGTTGATGGTATGGATTGTATGGGGCGCGACGTGGGCATCGAGACCCAAAGGCCAACAGCCAAGAGCCAACGGCCGCGGCGCTCAGCAACGAGGCGCTCGAATGCCATCAACCAGTTCGAGCTCCGCTATAGCATTATTGTTGGACGGTTCTATTTATTTTGGACTAAGATTTGCCGAGACCATAGATGTTGCATGCCCCTCTGTCGAACAGCTTTTCACTGAATAGATTTAACCATGTTACATAAGCGATTGACGAAGACCCCTAGCGTTTTACGGGCTCAGCTGACCCGACTTACACTCTTTGTCTTACTTGGCTGGCTCGGGCCACTTACGCTTTTGGCGCAACAACCAGGGTTATTACCGAGCACTCTCGTGCGCGATGACGTTGAGGTGCGTACGGCCCAAGTACCGCTGGCAGAATGGAATGAAGCGCTGCGAAATGCAGGCATGCCAGAAATAGAAAATAATGACCCTTTGCTGGCTCGCTCTGGTTTTGTCACCGTTACATACGAAGTACCAATCCCAGGTAAACGGATGGACCTATTTGACCGCAAAAGGTTATCCCCAATGCCGTCGGTTGAATACTTGCGTGTGGTTGAGCAGTCACTGGCTGACCAGCATACAAGCATGGCAACGTGTAGCGGCGCAAGCGATGCCACCACGTGTCTTGCAGGCCTGACTACAGCCGATAACATTACCCTGACTGGAGGCTCCTTGTTTATCCCTCCTGATTCCCATGGTGCGGCTGGTCTCAACCACATCTGCCACGTTGTAAACGTGTCGATCGATTGCACGGATAAGACTACAGGTACTTCTGTTACAGGATTCCCGGCAAGTTTAGCGTCGTTCTTTTCTGGGCTTGGGGCCTCAGGCCCTGCTACGGCCACCTTCGACCCAAAGATTGTCTACGATCACTTCGAAGATCGTTTCGTCGTGATCACCCTAGAGCGCTTAACATCCCCAAGCAACGCGTCCTACCTGTTTGTAGCCGTCTCCGATGATGGCGACCCGACAGGCACGTGGACGCTTCATCGGCAGGATGTACAACGGACGTTAAGTGGCAACGATTGCTGGTTCGACTACCCAGGGTTTTCCGTTGATGACGACGTGATTTACGTCACGGGCAACATGTTCAGATTTTCGGATAATGCCTTTTGTAGTGGGGTAGAGTTGGTGATCGTCGAGAAAGGCGCAGGTGCAAGTGGATTCTATGACGGAAATGCAGCAGTGGTGCGGCGTTTTGATGTGGGTACCCTTGTCCCCGGCGCCATTGCGTCCACGATGCAACCAGCTCTGATGTTTGGCGAACCACCTGCCCCTCCTGCACCAGCTACAGAGGTAGGTACGTTCCTAACGATGTACAGTGGACTCAGTAACGGAACCACCGAGTCCTTACAGGTGATCCGAATCGATGACCCGCTTAGCATGACCCCAACGGCCAATCGCCAACTCATCAACGTCGGTGACATCGATAATACAGCGGCAAGTCTGCCGAATGCCCCCCAAATGGATGATGGTGCGGGCGCACCCACCGCCATCGATATCGAGACCAATGATAGACGCGCCTTAGACGCCGTGTGGCGCTCCGACCACCTCTATCTGACCGCGCAAGTGGTACCGGGCAGCGGCACAGATATGGGCCAAGTCACCGCACGCTGGTTCGATTTCAACACCTCGACCTTAGCAGCAGTGACCTCTTCGGACGGGGGCAACCTTGGTGGGGAAGATATTGCGACGGGCGCGCACACCTTTTTTCCTTCGGTAGCCGTCAATTCAGCCCTCGAGTTGGCCTTTGGCTTTTCAGCCTCGGTAGGCACTATGTTCGCCGGAGCTTATTTCACAGGACGTACCCCTTCAGATGCCGCTGGCACGGTCCGCAGCAGCTCTACTTTGCAAGCGGGAACGGCTACGTATGTCCGTACCTTTGGTGGATCCCGCAACCGATGGGGTGATTATTCAGCCACTGTGCTCGATCCAGGCGCAACGACAAGTCTAACGGACGACTATGACTTCTGGGCTATCAACCAAGCCGCGATAACACGTGGGAATGCGACCAGCGGCCCAGAAGATGGACGATGGGGCGAATTTCTCGGCCTCTTCCCCTCGCTTGTGCGAAATACAACGTCGATCAGCGGCATGGATGGATGGCGACTTCTCGCTTCTCCAATTCAATCAGCTACCGTCGACAATTTGCTCGGTGGATACTGGACGCAAGGGTTTACAGGCTCCGACAACGCATCAGCCACGGACTCCAACGTATTGACTTATGACGAAAGCGTAGCAGGCGCATCGAGTATGGGCTGGACGTCTGTCGCCTCGCAATCGTCGGTGATGCAGCCCGGGAAAGGCTATGGCGTGTATTTTTGGGATGATGACGACCCCAATGATCCCGGCACCCAAATAAGTTTCCCTAGAGACCTCACCTTAGTCGGACAAGAAAACGCAACACCCTTCGACTTCTCCAGCAGCCTCTCCTACACGGATACGGGGTCGCCGCAGAATGATGGTTGGAGTCTGCTGGGCAATCCATTTCGTCAGACCTTTGACTGGGATGTTGGTGTCACACGTTCCAACCTGGACGCCACAATCTATGTTTGGGATCATACCACGGGGAATTACCGCACGTGGAACGGGATTGCGGGTACGTTAACCAATGGCCTTGTTGCTCCTTTCCAAGGTTTCTTCGTCAAAGCCAATGCAGCCAGTCCTTCCCTCAGCATTGCTGCTTCCTCATTGACCACCGGCGGCACAATCTATAAGGGTGACGAGGAAAGTCACCTGATCGCCCTTAATCTTGTTGGAGCTACGAAGTCAACACAGACCTTTATTGCACTTAGAACAGATGCTTCTATTGGTAAAGATCGATGGGACAGCTTCCAACTTACTCCGCTTGTAGATGACTATTTGCTGCTTTATTCGGCATCGCCTGAGGGCTATAATTTGACGGTTAATGTGCAGCCCAACCCACTGCCTTCCCAACTGGCTATTCCCCTGCATATAGCGGCCTCTTCGGATCAACAAGTTGAACTGAGGACGACACAACTCAATTTGCCTGAGGGCTTTGAAGCTTCCTTGTACGATTCTGTCCAACGGACCGAGTCACCACTTCGCGAAGGTTCTCGTCTCACGTTCACTATAGCGGCAGATGCTTCTACGACTGCGCACGTCGACAACAAGCCTTCGCCCTTGCAGCACACAAAAAACAATGCATCCAGCACACCGCGCTTCCAACTACTCTTAAGAGAAGCAACATCTACGGACCTGTTCCAATCGCCCACCCTCCCAACCACGTTTCAGGTACAGAATAACTTCCCCAACCCGTTTTCGAGCAGTACAACCATCCGGTATGGCTTACCGACAGCAGGCGAAGTGCTGGTTGAGGTGTTTGACGTGATCGGGCGCAACATTGAACGTACCGTTCATACCTACCAAGAAGCTGGGTGGCATAATCAGCAGATGCCCTTCGAAGGATATAGTACAGGGGTCTATTTCGTCAGGGTCTCGTTTGACGGCCACGGAAAAACCATCGTGGTGAATAAAACCAAGTGATCTTCGTCTCCTCAAGTTCAGACCATAGGTCAGAACTTGGGTTAGTATAGCATGGGGCGTTCTAGGGATCCATCTCTTTGGATCCTGCAGTCGCTGCTTCGAACGTGTGAACCTGTACAGGGATCACCTGCGACTGGATAGCTGGTCGTGGCGCGGGTTCACCAGTCGCACGATACGGCTTGCAGAAATACGTCGTATTGATATTGTGCAGCGTGGCAAGCTGGGTCGTTCCCGTTTGCGTGTTGGGCTTCACGAGGGTAAACGCGTCCGCTTGGCGGTAGCCTCGGCGTTCAGCTGGAAAACGAAGATCGAACAACGGATACAGGCACCCGCGTGGCAGCATGCATCATCTTTCGTATTTGCGGGTATCCCTGACCAAGTCGCTATCAGCACCGCATGAGTTCACCATCCATTGCATGGAGGCTCCAGCAAAACACTAGCGCGTCGACTTAGCTGCCGCATACTGCGCTGGCGTCTGCCCAAAATGTTGTTTGAACTGCCGGTGGAAGTGCGAGGTGCTTTTAAACCCAACGGCGTAG
>CAYYHN010000114.1:0-1320 GCA_964471245.1 uncultured Rhodothermaceae bacterium
ACGTCGTCCCAGCAGCGCACCTCGGCCGTGCTCGACTTCGACGACAAGGGCATTACTACGCAACTCCGCCTCTCGCCGCACTACTTCAACACCGAAGCTGAGGTGAATGAAGCTGTCGCTGCGCTGCGCGATTTGCTGTGAGCTCCGTCATCACGCGTGCTTAATGAATCGGAAGAGTTCGCGCAGGTTTTCGATAACCTTGCGGTCCTCGGTGACGCGCGCTAGACTGTCTTGATAGCTAGGTTGAAGCATCTCGTGTGCCTCAGCATTGGCGCGTTCAGTGCGCTGTTGGTCTGCCATGAGCGCTTCAAGTTCGTCGCGCAGCGTGGCCAACTGTTGACCAATGGAACTGGCCCAGGAGTCTTCCTCGTCGAGTTTAAGTTGCGTGTCGAGCCGCTCGACGGTGCCTTGCAGGGTGACGAGGTCCGCTCGTGGGAAATGTACCTCTGCACAAAATCTACGGAATCGTTCGACAATTTATTCATAATCGCGGAAGCTGGGTCGCATGGCCGTAAGCAACATCGCTTCAAACGCGCCATAGTAGCCGATCGAACTAACGCCATAAACGGAGAGCAGGCAGAGCCCTAGTGCGGTGAGCCCATGCAGCGAAAGCGACAGTACCAAGGCGCGTTGTGCCACGGCATGGATTTCTGCATGCTCCTTGGCATCTACCTCGATGCCTCGCTCAATGGATTGGGCTGCCTCATCGAGGACGCTGCGTGCGCCGAAGTACACGTTCCAAGGAGCCGTCGTGATGAGGGTCAACCACCAGACGGCAAAGACAGCGACAAGCCAGTCCACAAAGCGCCCGGTCGGCAAATCCAACCAGTGAAGGACACCTAGCGTCAGGAGTACGAGGCAAGTTGCTGCGAAAGCGACGAACAGGAATTGGGAAAGGGTGCGAAATAGCATGGCATTGTACCAAGAGATGGTCAATAAGTAATGTTGACATTGTCAATACGGCGATGAGGCGCAAGCGTAGCCCTACATCGGTTTGCAGTGCGTAGTTCGAGCGCCGAACCAACAGGGCAGAGCTGAATCTCTAGTTGCGCTTTCGTTGTCGGTTCTTCTGCAGTAATTCAACTACTGCCCCCATGCCAAAGAAGAGAACCAGTGCAAGAATGGACGAGACGCTGAGTAAGGTGAAGAGGCCAGAGAATGAGAGGGACACGTCCCCCCACGTGATCCAGAAGAGGATGTTGCCGGCAATGGGACCAATAGGGTAGTAGAACCAAGCCGTGAAACAGATGGCCCACACAAACGGATTACCCGCGGAGGCCGGGTCGTCAAACAGAAAGATAGATCCGAATCGGAGGAGCG
>CAYYHN010000114.1:1340-9313 GCA_964471245.1 uncultured Rhodothermaceae bacterium
AGAGCGCCGCGACGATGTTTATGACGGAGAAAAACAGCATGATGTCAAAGGTTTAGGTGGCCACAGGGAAAGACGAGCCCAGATGATATCCGCCAGCCGGGTCGCCTGAAGCGTGGAGTTTCGTATAACAATGTGACTGCACGAGGAGATAGTCCATAAGTAATGTTGACATAGTCAACATAGGGGGATAAAGTTGACATTGTCAACACTTGCGCAGCATTTTGTGACAAACAACCCAAACATGGAGTGATGATGCCAAGCAAAAAGACCTACCATCATGGAGATTTGCGCGCCACATTGATCAGCGAAGCTGCTGCAATCATTGCGAAAGACGGGGTGGTCGGCGTGACGATGCGTGGTCTGAGTCAGCGGATTGGCGTTTCCCGCACGGCGCTCTACCGTCACTTTGTAGATAAAAAAGCACTGCTTGCAGCTGTCGCTGCTGAGGGTTTTCGCACCTTGCGGGATCGACTACAAACGGCCATGGAAGCGCATCAACCTAGTCCAAACTCCTTCGTGGAAATGGGTGTATCGTACGTCACGTTCGCTATGGATCACCCAACATATTACCGCTTGATGTACGGCAAAGAGGCGCTTGACCGCGAGCTTTATCCTGAACTCCACGCTGCTGCCAATGCGCTGTACGATGAACTGGTAGCGCTCATCCAGCAACAGCAAGACCTAGGCGTGATCCGCAATGATTCCCCAGAGGCCTTAGCCTACGTTGCTTGGAGCACTGTCCACGGCTTGGCTTCGCTTCTCGTCGACGGGCAAATGGAAGCGCCACCTGACATCGCTGCCTTAGCACGGTTGACCATCCAGACGCTGATGACAGGGATGCAGACGTGATATGCGCACGTGCCGTGCCCATGTTTGCTGTGTGCCGCATCACGACTCCCGGCAACGGCCACTAAATACAGCACTGTAACAAATCCTAGCTGAATTACGTGTCGAAAGGGTAACGCGCCCACCCGGCTTCTCATCTCCACCCGCCCAGCACGGATTCATGCTTCGGAATTATCTCAGCGTCACGCTGCGCACCATCGCGCGGCAAAAAGGCTATGCGTTCATCAACCTTGCAGGCCTTGCCATTGGTTTAGCCGCCTTCGTGCTCATCACGCTGTTTGTGCAGCAAGAAATGAGCTATGATCGCATGCACGAGAAGCGCGCCGATGTGTATCGGGTGATTTTGGATGCCAAAGTGGGCGACCAAGAGGTGATGTCAGCGTCTTCACCCGCAGTCATGGCTGGGACGTTCATCGACGTCTTTCCCGAAGTGATTGACGCGACCCGCATTGATGCGTTCACATCCGATGTGTTGGTGACGTACGAGGGGACATCGTTCTATCAAGAAGACTTCTTTCTTGCGGATTCGAGCGTGTTCAACATTTTCTCGTTCGAGTTAGTCCAAGGCGATCCCGCTACAGCGCTCAATCAACCCAGTGGACTGGTTCTCTCGGAGTCGATGGCCGCAAAATACTTTGGTGATGCCGACCCGATGGGAAAGATCCTTCGTATCGACAACAACCGAGATGCGACGGTGACGGGTGTGATGCGCGACGTGCCAAAGGCGACGCACTTTCAGCCTCAGATGATCGGCTCCTTCCTCTCGCACAGCCGCGCCGACGATACGATATGGTTGAACAACTCATTTTACACGTACCTGTTGCTTGCGCCGGGCACCGACCCCGCCACGCTTGAAGCCAAGTTTCCGCCCTTCGTGAGCGAGCGCATTGGGGCAGAGATGCAACAGTTCATGGGGCAGTCGTTTGAGGATGCTAAAGCGGCCGGGATGCGCTACGATTGGTACCTCGAAAACCTTGGCGATATCTATTTGCGGTCGCAGGCCGAGGATCAGATTGCACCCACGGGCGACATCCGTTACCTCTACGTTCTGAGCGCCATCGCGCTGTTTGTGTTGCTCATTGCGTGCATCAACTTCATGAACCTCTCGACGGCGCGGGCGACAGGCCGGGCACGCGAGGTTGGCATCCGCAAAGTCATGGGGTCTGACCGAGGTCAACTCATCCGGCAGTTCCTCGGCGAGTCGACGACGATGGCGGTGCTTGCCATGGTGCTGGCGTTTGGGATCGTGCTGGCTGCCCGTCCATATTTCAACGCCATTGCAGATGTTGATCTCCAACTAGCACCGTGGCTTCTGGCGGCGATGGTAGGCATTGCGTTGGTGACGGGGTTGGTGGCGGGTTTCTACCCCGCGTTGGTGCTGTCGGGTTTTCAGCCAGCTACCGTGCTCAAAGGCTCATTTGCGCGCTCGAAAGAGGGGACGCGTTTGCGGTCATCGTTGGTCGTGTTCCAGTTTGCCATCACCGTTGTGCTGCTTGTGGGTACGCTGGTCGTCGCCAAACAAATGCGCTACATCCAAGACCGCGACCTTGGGTTCACAAAGGATCAGGTGGTGGTGGTGCCCGTCGAGACGTGGGATGGTTTCAATAGCTTCGAGACGTTTCGGAATAATCTGCTGTCGCATCCCGGTGTCGTAGAGGTGGCGACGGGAGGACTGATGCCAGGACCTGATCGGATCCACAACTTCACCGCATTCCGCAGCGAAGGCATGCGTATGGAGGACTTCTTCATCGCGGGTCTCGGCGACGTGTCGGACGACTACGTGGAGACGTTGGACCTTCGCCTCATTGCCGGTCGTGACTTTGACCCCAACTTCCCTGCTGACTCAGCATCGTGGGTGATCAATGAAGCTACGGCGGCCCAACTTGGTTGGACACCCGAAGAAGCGATTGGCAAAACGATTTGGCACCTCGATGCGATGGAAGCCAACGGTGGGCAAGGCAGCAAGGTCATCGGTGTAATGGCTAATGCCAACTATGAGTCGCTGCATACGCTCACGCGACCGATCATCATGGGCAATCGCCCGTGGTTCCAGCGCTATGCCCCCGTTCGGATCCGCCCCGAGAACGTGCAGGCAACGCTGGCGCACATCGAGACGCACTGGCTGCAGATGGAACCCGGCTATCCGTTCAGCTACTATTTCCTTGATGATGACTACCAGCAGTTCTATGAGCAGGAGCAGCGTCTCAGTCAATTGTATGTGCTCTTTACGGTGCTGGCCATTGTCATCGCGTGTCTCGGGCTGTTTGGTCTCGCCTCGTTTGTGACGACGTTGCGCACCAAAGAGATCGGTATACGCAAGGTGCTGGGTGCCTCGGTGCCCGGCGTCGTAGTGCTGCTCTCGAAGGAGTTTACCTACCTCATTCTCATCGCCTGCGCGGTCGCTTTCCCAGTCGCATGGTTCGCCATGAGCCGCTGGTTGCAGGGTTTCGCCTACGCTACCGAGCTTGGCGTCGCCGAGTTTGCCATCGCAGGCACAGCCGCCCTCGTCATCGCATGGACCACCGTCGGCTACCAGTCGATCCGCGCGGCGTTATCGGATCCGGTGAAAGCGTTGAAGAACGATTAGGCTTCAGGTAGTAGAGGCAGGTTGGGGCGTATAGAATGAGTGAATGGCTGGGTTCTTCTATTCCCCTAATGTACTATGGATCAGAAGGGTTGGCCGTTTCCACGCCTTACCTATTTGGCGAAGAAGGTGTCTATATCCTGCGCCGCGTGTTTCAGACGCAATACCTTGATGCCGTTTTCAATCGGTTGGTAAAAGATGAGATACCGTCCCACCGGGAAACTACGCATGCCCTGCATGATTTCCTCGCGGCTGCGCCCCATGCGGGGATAGGCTGCCAACTGATCCAAGGTTTCGCTGACCTCTATGATAAAAGCATTGGCGCGCGTTACGCTGTATTCAGCCAAGTAGTCCCACGCCTTATCTGCCTCGATACGAAACTGAGGTGAAAAAATTAGTTGGGGCATCTAGTTCGGTAGGTCGTCACTGGCTTTGCCCTTACGTCGTTGCATACCGCGATCAATGATATCGTGCGGGTCGAAGGTAACGGCTTCGCCACGATCAATGGCATCGATGCTTTCCTGAAGCTCAGCCCGTAGCGTTTGCAGCTTCATCGTGCGTATCCGGTCGTGTTCTTCGAGCAATCGCAAGGCTTCCCGCACAACTTCACTAGCCGAGTTATACATGCCCGACGCCACCTTGCTGCGGACAAGTTCTTCAAGCTGAGGGGTTAGGGATACATTCATGCTGGCTTAGTCTAGGAGATCAGTGTACCATTGATAACAGAATATGTCAATGTTTGGTATGTACTAGAGTTCCCTAGGACCCATCCCTTCGTCCTACTGCAGCAGCGATTGTGTCATCGCATGGACCACCGTCGGCTACCAGTCGATCCGCGCGGCACGTCGGATCCGGTGAAAGCGTTGAAGAACGATTAGGCGTGTGGGGTATCGGTATGCAGCAGGTGCGATGCCGTACGGCTCAATGGTAAAACATCCGCCCGGTACATACCTCATTGCCAAGAGGTTGTGTACCGGGCGGATGTTGCTTATCACGTAGGTTCGTCGATGGCGTGTCTATCGTTGTGCTGCGAGCCCTCTGAGCACGGCTGCGAGCTTGGCCATACGTTCGGCGTCGCCGCCGAGTTCACGGGCGTGAATCAGCTCGACATCGGCCTCGAGCGCCGCCGCCACGTCGTTCAACTGGGTCGCCGACGCATTGCCGCTGAGCACCCACTGGGTCTGCTGGGCGCGGCTGTTCACGATGCGGTTGGCGCGCACCATCTGATCTAAATACGCCTGCGCGACGTCCACCGACGGCTCCCACTCGAATCTCGGCTGGAGCTGCGCGTTGAACTCATCCATCACGACGGCTTCTGCTGCGCGGATTTCAGCTTCGGAGAGGTGCTCGCTTGGGGTGAGCCGGAAGGCATCGACGCCCCGCATGATCTCGGCACCGTAGAGGCGGCCGTTGTACCAGTAGGTGGACCAGTACCCGCCGGTATAGAGCGTGTCGGCCGACATCGGGCCGCGATCGAAGAAGCCGATCTCGAAGGGGTTCTCCGGGTCGGTAAAGTCCATGAGGCTGAGCCCTCCCTGATACCAAGCCTGCGCCATGATGTCGCGACCCGGCACCGGGATAAGCGAGCCATTGTGCGCGACACAGTTCTCGGTCTCGGTCTGGGGGACCGGGAGCTTGTAGTAGCTCGCCAATTCCATGGTGCCGTCCTCGCCGATCCGGAAGATGGCATTGGCCCCCCACGTGGCGGGATCCGTGGAGCGGCAGCGCGGCGACCCGCCGCCACCCCATTCATCCGTGAAGACGACGACATCGCCATCGTTGTTGAACGTGGCCGAATGCCAGTAGGCAAAGTTCGGGTCCGTCTGCTCGCTGATTCGGCGTGGGTTCTCGGCGTCCGAGATGTCGAGGAGAATACCGTTCCCTGAGCAGGCCCCGCCTGCCAGCCCGATGCCGGGGTAGGCCGTGATGTCGTGGCACCGGTTGGTGGTGCGTGTAGACTGTGTGCCTTCACCGTGGTCACCACCCTGCCACAACCCGTCGATCTCACCTGCTTCATTGGCGAAGATACGCGGCATGTTCACGATCTCGGCCGCCGCTGGGTTGGCTAGGGGCACCTTCACGACTTCGATCCGGAACAGCGCCGTGTTTGGATCTTCGTCAGGGTCACCGCTTGAGCAGCCCGGTAGCTCCTCGCCGGGGCGCACCCGGCTCGTGCCTTGGATGTAGACGTAGATGTTCTCGGTGTCGCCCGGCTGTGTGACAATGGTGTGTGTGTGTGACCCGCGGCAGGACTGCACGGCAGCCACCTGCTTGGGGCTGGCCATGTCCGAAATGTCGAAGATGCGCACGCCTCGCATCCGCTCAGCGGAGATAGGATCCTCAACACCTTCGATTCCGCAGTCCAGACGCCCACGTGTCTCTTGGGCCGACATCACGATTAGATCGCCATAGATCGAGACGTCCCCCTGACCGCCGGGGCAAACTACCGAGAGCTCGTATACAGGATCTCTCGGGTTGGTGATGTCGATCACTTGGAATCCGTTGTAGTTCCCTTGGATCAGCCGATTCCCTTGGAACGCGAGATCCGTGTTGTTGAATCGCCGGTCGGTTGGCGTCGTGGGGTTGAAGAAGCCCTCAGCCCGCGGGATCGCGGCGAGGAGTTCTAGGCCCATGATCGCTGTCTCGGCATCCTCCCATCCGGCACCAAGCCCGATCCGCGGATCGTTCGGGTCCCAATCGAGTTCAGGCGCGTTGGGTTTAACCGGTTCCTGTGGCACCACGACCGCTGTTTCCGCAGCGTCTGTTTGCTGTGCCATCGCGTCTACGCCGATAAACGCAGTAGCCAGCAGTGTGGCTACGACTAGGAGGCTGCGCCCCCATACTTGACCGAAGTCCCTCATATGCTACCTCTCCTAGTGTTGGAATTTAAATTTCTGTGTGCGCGTCAGCGTAACTGGTTGAGGATCCCACGCATGCGCTCGATCTCCATTTGCTGATCCGCGTCGACGTCCTCAGCAAACTGGAAGATCGTTGACTCCTGTGCCGCACCGGGGCTATTGAGTAGGGTGGCCACCATATCGATGGCCCCTTGGTGATGTTGGATCATCCCTTCGAGGAAGAGCCGATCGAACTCCATCCCGCGTGCGTTCGCGAGGGCCTCCATTTGCTCGGCGGTAAGCATGCCCGGCATCACATGGAGCCCGCCTACCATCTCGTGGTGCATCCCGTCGTGGTGCATCCCACCCATACTTCCCATGGGCATCTCGATGGGCTGACCCCGATCGGTGAGCCATGTCTCCATCAGCTTAATCTCGTCGCGCTGCGAGATCTCCATGCGTAACGCCATCTGGCGTACGGCGTTGGTCGTCGCGTACTTGCTGACGAGCGCCGTCATTTGGAGCGCTTGCTGATGATGCGGGATCATGCCCTGCATAAAGCGAACGTCCGCCTCCGTAAACGCCGCGCCAGACACATCATCAAGTTCCTGAGAGGAAAAAGTCCGACTGCTCTCCCCGGGAGCACCCGGTTGGACAATTCGGGGACTGTCGGCCGGTGCTGGCATAGATGCATCTTTTGAGCTACTGCAGGCCGCAAGTGCGCTCATGGAGAGCACAAGCAAGGCAGACGTTATCGTGCGAGTCAACATAGTTCGGTGATTGGCGCGCCGTGTTAGTCATATGGGTTCACGAGCACGTACGTAACAGAGGATTCTGTATGGCTTCTGATCAGAGCCAGTTCCCGCAATGATGGGAGGTTTCGAAACACGGATCGAAATATACTGCTTTCGGGAATAACGAATCCCTAAGCATGGTCCTCGGCATCTCCCGATGGCACTCAGGTGTTACGAAGAACATCAGCGCAAGCATGCAGATGTTGATCATGTGGGCATGCTTGCTGTAGCGATCTGGAATGCAGGGGCAGACAGGCTCGGGTTTGCCTTCGGTGGGTGTGTGAGTGATCTGTATGAAGATGGCAAAGCTGACCGGACATAAAAAGCGAGCTTATGTAGGTTGTGGTAGTCTTTCTGCATATCTATCAAGGTGAATGGAATGGGCTTAGCAATCTGTGCTACATTTCTTTTCGCATAAAAGCTCGGGAGCCCATGACGGCGAGCGCTGGGATTCTGATATTGCCACTTCTATGCCTTTGAATTTCCGCACAGTTGCTAACCCACTCGCCTCTTGTATGCGCCCGATCGTTCTCCTCTTTGCCACACTGGTTCTCATGACTTCCGCCGCTTATGCCCAAGCCGATTGGGTACGCCAGCACTACACAAAGTCGGAGCACATGGTGCCCATGCGCGACGGCACGCGGTTATTCACGTCGGTCTACGTTCCGAAGGACGACTCGCGGACCTACCCGGTCCTCTTCCAGCGGACGCCCTATGGCGTCGGACCCTACGGTGATGCGGTTAAGCCGTCACTTGGCCCGTCGGTGTCGCTCATGCGCGACGGTTACATATTCGTGTACCAAGATGTCCGTGGGCGACTGATGTCGGAGGGTGAGTTCGTGGCTGTCCGTCCGCACATCGCTGATAAGAAGCCGGGTGACATCGACGAGAGCACCGACACCTACGACACTG
>CAYYHN010000115.1:0-223 GCA_964471245.1 uncultured Rhodothermaceae bacterium
CACGATGGAGTTCGACCTGTACTTGCCGCATCATTGGCACGTGCTCTGTTTTGCGACGGGTCCGCTAGAGAACCCCAGTGAGCCGTTCACATGCTTCCAGGGCGGTGCACAAAACTATGCGGGTGCGTTCTTCAAAGTGGGTGATTTCTTTCAGACCGGCGTGCTTGGTGGCAGCGGTGGGGAGACGGTCTCACGGCAGAAAATGGAAGCCTTGACGACGGTG
>CAYYHN010000115.1:233-9273 GCA_964471245.1 uncultured Rhodothermaceae bacterium
CCCGCGAGCCGAGGTGGAAGGGGAGGGAGAAGCGGTGCGCGTGATGGCCGACGGCAGCTACGTCAAGATGTACATGGGCGAGACGCGCATCGCCAACGTGCCCAATGCCGATCTCCAACGTGGTAACCAGATTCATTTCCACATCGGTGGTGAGGTCGACTTAGAGCGGCCTGCGTACCTTGACAATGTCCGCGTCGCGTCGGGCGGCCGAGAGATCCTCTATGAACGCCTCGTCGCTGATGGCCGATTCACGACGCAGGGCATTTTCTTCGCCACAGGCAGCGCCACCATCCAGCCCGAATCGACGCCGACGCTGAAGGAGATCGGGCGGACGTTGGAGCGCTACGGTGACCTGCGCCTGCGCATCGAAGGGCACACCGACAATACGGGCAGCGACGCCACGAATCAGCGCCTCAGCCAAGAACGTGCCGAAGCGGTGCGCCAGTACCTACTTGATACCTACGGCGTCGCGCCGGACCGCCTCGAAGCGCAAGGCGTCGGCTCAGCGCAGCCAGTGGCCGACAATGGCACGAAGGAAGGCCGTCAGCAAAACCGCCGCGTCGAGTTGGTGCGGCTTGATGGATAGAGACGGCTAAACCGATTGTATTCCGGGGGCTCGCGGGGCGTCCGCAAGGTTGGTTAGGCCTTGTGTGACGCCCCGCTGCATAGTAGCTTGCGGCTCGGCAGCGGAGCAGAGAACGGGAGCACAAGGCTGCATCACATCATGGTTTCACCCAACACCGCCACGCCATGCCCATCAACCCCGCGACCATCGACCTCGACGCACTGGTCGGCAAGCACATTCGTGACTTCTGCGACAATGGTTTCACGGCTGACAACATCAACCATTGTGCGCATTTTGTGTCACATGTGATGGAGCTTGACTTCTCGTACCATTGCAGGGAGCACACGGGGGGCAGCGCATTCGGTGCTAACATCCGTGTCCACGAGGTTTTTGCCCAATGTCCGCTTGTGGGCCATTGGGACGACGCGGATACAAACCGCACGCTGCTCATCTTTGTCACGCGTGCCACGCACGTCGACCTCGGCCGCAAGGAGATGGTCAACCATCCGCAGAAGCACATCGGGATTGTGCGGGGCGGGATGGTGTATCATTATTCCAATTCGCGCAACCGCGTTGTCAAGCAGGATGTTGCTTCGTTCTTCGACGTGTTCAAACAGGTCTACAGCGGTACGCAGGGCCTCTTCTTTGGTCTCGTTCCCGGCACGGATCTAGACCTCACCATCGATCCCGATGCCAACCACGTTCCGCGTGGCCGGGCATTTGCGCTGAAGCGCGACGGCAATGACTACACCGCCGAGACGGATGGCACGCCGTCGTTCTACGTGGGCACGCCTGTGCGCTACCACGGTCGCCGCGGGCTGTTTCATCCGGCGAGCCGCTACCACGGCCCCATCTACCGCGCCGCCGATTATCACGCCCGCTACGATCATTGGGCGCACGTCGTGGAAGCCATCGGGCACTGCGAGACGGGCAACCACTTCAACCTGATCAACACGTACGACCGTGCGGCCTTTACGTTTGGGTTCATGCAGATGGCCGCGCACACGCCGAACGACAACCTCATCCTGTTCTTCCGCGACCTGCTTCGTCTTCCCGAAGCTGCTGCCTACTTCCCCGAACTCGAACTGCGCAACGGGCGCGTCTTCCGCATCAATGAAGACGGCAGCGCCACCGATCTCGAAGCGCCTATCGACGGTGAGCTGCGGCTGTTCATGCGTTACCTGAACCCGGGCGACACCAGCATCGAACTACAAGAGCAACTCCACGCGGCGCGGCTCATCCACGGGGCTAACACGTCGGCAGCGATGCGCGAGGTGCAGGTGAAGCACGCTGTCGAGCGGACGGCGCACAAGGTGGTGCGGCGCTATCATCCGTGGTACAACCTCGATGGGCAGAGCGACCTCGTCGTCACCCTCATCGCTGATATTCACCACCAAGGCCGCGCGAGCAAAGCCACTGTGGCGGCGGCGCTGGCTACGCCGAACCCCGTTGCAGCGTTGTTGCGCGTGAATCACGGCCAGTGGAGCGATCGCAACGAGCGGTTGGAGCAGATCACGCAGCAGATGGTCGCCAATGGCACCCTTGGCACCAAGGTCTACGACCCCGCGACCAACCTCTTCGTGGATCCGCTGGCAGGTGATGACGTGCTTGACGTAGCGGTTACGGGATTGCCGCCTCGTCCACTCGATCCGTTACCGTTGCGTCCGCCGAAGCCGCCCAGTGCCCTTCGCTTTACCTAATCGCATGCCACTACCCACCAATTTTCCGACCGAGACGCTGCTCCGCCGCGCCATCGCCATCGCTGTCGAGGCCAAAGCCGACGGCGCAGCTCCTTTCGGTGCACTCATCGCTAACCGCGACGGCCACATAGTTGCTGAAGCGCCCAACACGACCCGGGTGGAGGGCGGTATCTCGCGGCATGCCGAAATCAACGCCATCGAGCGGGCCATGGCAGTCCACGGTGGTAAGCTGACGGATCACATCCTGCTAACGAGCGCGGAGCCGTGCCAGATGTGCGCCGGGGCGGTGTTCTGGGCAGGTCTCAGCACGGTCATCTACGCTGTTTCCATTCCCAAGCTCATTGAACTGAACGGGCCGCAGAGCCAAATCGACCTCGCGTGCCGGACCATCCTCGAACGCGCCCCGCTCCCCATCGAAGTCATCGGGCCGATGCTAGAGGAGGAGGGGGCTGTGGTGTTTTATCGCTGATGCAAGCGTGGCTTCGTCTCATCATGCTGTCTATTGCACCAACATGAGCGGGCGGGTCTGATGCACCGTGCCCGCCCGCAGGTGTGCGATGTATAGTCCGCTTGGTAAACGGCTTGCATTGAAGCTGACCTGATGCGTGCCAGCAGGATGAGGCGCTTGGCGCAGCGTGGCGACTTCGCGGCCCCAAAGGTCGTACACGCGCAACGTGACGTAGGCGGGGTGGGGCAGGCTAAATGCCAGCGTCGTGGTCGGGTTGAACGGGTTGGGGTAATTCGGATGCAGGACGACTTCGGATGGCAGTTCCGCCGCTAGATGCTCGTTGGCAACAGGCGCTTCGCCTTCGGTAAGTGTCAGCGTCTGGTTCGGCGTGACGAAGCGGTACACATCGACCAGCCCCGACGGCCACGTCACCTCGACGGAGTCGACGACGGTGGCATCACCAAGGCCGACGTGCAGCGTGAAGCTGTTGTGCCCATTGAACGAGTTTTGGCTGGAGAGCTCGCGCTGCTGCCACACCGGCTGCCCATTGATGGAAGCACGCACCCGAAGCCGCGCCCCAATGCCTGCCCGGTTCGAGGCTGTGCCGATCAGTTTGACCTTCAGCCAGCTGTTCGTGCTGATGAGGTCATTGCGGTAGAAGAAGTTGCGTGTGCTGCCGCCTGTGTTTGCCACGTACAGATCAAGGTCGCCGTCGTCATCATAGTCGGCGGCAGCAGCACCCCAACTGGTCGCGCGGTCGCTGATGAGCGGACCTGTGGTGTCGCGGGTGAAAGTGCCGTCGCCGTTGTTGAGGTAGAGGCGGTTGGGCTGGTTCGAGCTGCCATCGGCGATGAAGACATCGAGGTCACCGTCGTTGTCGAAGTCGGCCCAGACTGAGGCAAGCGAGACAGCGTTTAGCGTGACGAGCTGCTGCCCGATGAGACGGGTGAAGGTGCCGTCGTCGTTGCGGTAGAGCTCGTCTTGCAGCCCACCGCCAAGCCCACCGCCCCAGTTGGTAATGAAGACATCAAGATCGCCGTCGTTATCGATGTCGATCCAGTTGAACACCTGTCCGTCTCGGTTCTTCGTGGCGAGGGGCTCGGTCGTGATGCGGCGAAACGTCGCGCTGCCCGTCTCAGCGAGTTCGTTGTGGTAGAGGAAATCCGGCCCCGGGCTGTTGCTGGCTGGTCCCGCGCCGATGAACAGGTCTTGGTCGCCGTCGAGGTCGTAGTCGCTCCACGAGCCGACGGTGTACGGCGCGAGGCCATCGGTGATGGGCGTGCTGGTGATGCGCTCGAATGTGCCGTCACCACGGTTGCGGAAGAGGAAATTCGTAAGCAACGGGTTGCCGACAAAGCCACTCGGATGCGTAATAAGCAGGTCGACGAAGCGGTCGTTGTCGTAATCGGCCCATGCGCACGCCCAGCCGCGCAGGTCGTTGATTCCAAAGATGTCAAGGTTGGTTTTGCGCGTGAAAGTACCTTGCCCTTCATTTTCGTAGAGCCGCGATGGGTTCCCTGCCACAAAAGCGTCGAGGTCACCGTCATTGTCGTAGTCGGCCCAGCAGTTGCCATTCGAGGATACCGCATCGGTGACTAGGTCGCTGTTGCCTGCTGACGTGAACGTGCCGTCGCCATTGTTCACAAACAGGCGGTTGGGCGTATTCCTATTGTTCGACACAAACACGTCGGCATCACCATCGCCGTCCGCATCCACCCAACTCACGCCACGTGAGTCGATCCGGTCGGTGCCAATGGTGCCTTGCTCGATCTTGAAGAAAGAAAGTGAGGTACCTGTGATCGCCCCGTCGATGTGCTTGACGGACGGGGTGCTACGGCTGTGGACGTAGCGATCTTGACTCATGCTGTCGAGCGGTAGGGCCAAGACGAGCAGCACCAAAACAAGCAGAAGGGAACGCATCGGGTTACGGTCGGGCTGATGGCGAGAGTAGGCGGTACATCAACGTATCCGTCCTTCTTTCCATCAACTTGTGCCCGCTGTGATGTTGTTGTGATCAGCCCTGAGGGCACGGTTTTGCCCCTGCATATGCGCTAGATTCCTGTATTTTGGTAGCTTTCATCAAAACACTACGGCACGAAGTATACACTATGTCGCAACCGTCAGGCCCCCAATCGTCTTCCAGTGCTGCGTGGTCTGGAGACGGCGCCCAGCGTGCCGAAGGGTTTAGCTTGGGGCCGTGGCGCATCGAGCCCGATGTGCACGTCATCCACGGGCCGGAAGGGCCGACCCAGGTCGAGCACAAGGTGATGCAAGTCCTGCTCTATCTCGCCGCTCGGCCCGAACAGACGGTGCGCGTCGACGAGCTGCTGGATGCGGTGTGGGGCGAAGTCATCGTCGAGGAAAACGCGCTGCGCCGAAGCATCTCCCTGCTACGCAAAGCCTTCGGCGACAACCCACGGCAACCGACGGTCATCCAGACGATCCCAAAGCGTGGCTACCGCCTTTTCGCGCCCGTCACGTTCGCGCCAGCAGGCGGTAACTATCCCGCCTCCCCAGCGGACGTGACGTTGTCGCCCGCTCCCGAACCGTCCCCGCAACGCGCGGCAGTGCTTGCGGATCGAACAAGATGGCGCATCGGTAGCGGCATCGTCGTTGGAGTGCTTGCCTTAGTCGCGGTGGGCTGGGTCGTCAGCCAAGCGTGGGCACCGCCGACGCTGATGACGAAGCGGCCGCTGAGCAGCTTTCCCGGTGTTGAGTACCGCCCGAGCCTTTCGCCCGACGGCAGCAAGGTCGTCTACGTCTGGGAAGGCGATGACCCGTCGGATACGCCCAAGATCTACGTCCAGCTGGTGGATGAAGCCGTTCCACAGCGCCTGACGAGCGGCGACGGGGCCGAAGCCGGTCCCGCATGGTCACCCGACGGCAACCGTATCGCCTTCACGCGCTATGCTGATGGGACGTGCGGCATTTTGGTCGCGCCCGTCATCGGCCAGCAAGCGACGCAACTTGCTGCGTGCACGCCGGGGCAGGTTGGCACGATGGCGTGGTCGCCCGATGGCCGCTGGCTCGCCTTCCCCGCCCGCCCCGACAGCAGTGCCACCCGCCGCATCGTGCTACTCGACACGCAAACGCTCGAACGCCGCACGCTGACGACCCCACCTGACCACCACGGCGACTTCGATCCACGCTTCTCGCCCGATGGCACGAGGCTCTCCTTCGAGCGCCGTAGCCCGACGTCTCCTGATATGCTGATGCGCATCCCCACCGCAGGCGGCACACCTTCCGTCATCGTCGAGGCGTGGGGTGGCATCGAAAACCACGATTGGACACCAGACGGTGCGCGCATCGTGTTCTCGTCAGATCAAGGTGGCAACTACCGACTGTGGGCCGTCGATGCGGGTGGCGGCACCCCAGAATGGCTGGCAGCCGCAGGCGTCTACGATCCCTCAACACCCGCGTTTGCTCGCACAGGCCAGCGGATGGCCTATGTCGAGTGGTTCTTTACGTTCAACATCTGGCAGGTCCAGCTTGATAACGAATTGGGCGAGCCGCAGCCACTCATCACGTCGTCGCAGTGGGACATGCATCCACACATCGCTCCTGATGGCCAGCGCCTCGCCTTCACATCGAACCGACTCGGCAACAATGACCTTTGGACGAGCGATGCCGACGGCACCGACCTCCAGCGGCTGACGGACTTTGGCACCGCTTTCGTCAGCACGCCGCGCTGGTCGCCGGATGGGCAGCGCCTCGCCTTCGTCGTCCGCGAAGCCACCACGCCCGACCTCTACGTGATCGATGCGGCTGGCGGCACACCACGCCGCCTGACGGACCACACCGCTGCCGATGTCGCGCCCGCGTGGTCGCCGGATGGCGCGTGGCTCTATTTCGGCTCGAACCGCAGCGGCACGTGGCAGATCTGGCGCAAGCCCAGCAACGGCGGTGCGGCCGAACAAGTCACAACCGACGGCGGCTATGCTGCCCAGATCGTAGGCGAAACGCTGTTCTACACACGTCCCGATCAGCGCGGCCTGTGGCGGCAGTCGCTGACAGAGGCTAGCGAGGCCACCGATATGCTACCCAATCTCTCTCCCAGCGATTGGGGCAGCTGGGTTGTCCAGAACGATACCATCTACTTCCTCGAACGCACTCCCAACGGCGCATTCATCAGCGCCCACGACCTCACCACAGGGGCCACAACCCGCCTCGCCACACCTACGCAGTGGATTCCTCAAAACAAAGCCAACCTCACCATCTCTCCCGACGGTCGCACGCTTATCTATTCCCAGTCCGACCAGCGCGAGAGCGACATCATGCTGATCGAGGACTTTCGCTAAAAAGGTCGGGCTCACAGAAAAAACGCCTGCCTCTGTAACGCATCCAATGCATTGGACACAAAGCATCAAACTTACCACCTAGTAAGTAACTTTAGGCAATCCTATGTCTGATACTGCTAACGCTCTCCTCGATACCGCCCAGCACTTGGTGCAGACTCGTGGCTACAATGCGTTCAGCTTTCGCGATCTGTCACGCGCGCATGGTATGACGAACGCTGGTGTTCATTATCACTTTCCGTCGAAAGATGATTTGGGGCAAGCGTTAGTGGCACGCTATCGGCGGGTGTTTGCTGCGGAGTTGGCTGCGGTTCGCCAAGCCAAAGCTACAGCACCGGAGCGGCTTCGCGGGTTTGTTGGCATTTATGCACATGTACTGCGCCAAGAGCGGCTGTGTCTGTGTGGGATGCTAGCCTCCGAAGCCGTCACGTTGCCCACTGCTGTGCGTCGCGAACTGCGCGGCTTCTTTACCGAGACCAAGCAATGGCTCGCGGAGGTGCTTTCTGAAGGTGAGGCAGCTGGTACGCTGGCTTTCGAAGGCGCTGCGACGGATGAGGCCGCGTCGCTGCTGGCATCCACGCAAGGAGCGATGCTCACGGCATGGCCCTTTTACGATCCAGATCAAGAGAACGGAGCTACAGCAGCTCTTTCGCTGTTTGAAACGATCACCGAGAGCCTCGTGCAACGCCTCGTAGCCTGAATCAATCTCCTCTCTTCATGGGGATATTGGTCGCTTTATATACAATTGAAGTTACCTACTAGTAAGTAATCAATATTCATAACCCATAAACGCTGTACAACCAATCATGCAAACACATTCCAATCCTCTCGCACTCATTATCGGTGGTTCATCGGGTATCGGCCTTGCTACCGCACGCCAGTTGCTCGCACGCGGCATCGAAGTCTGGCTCGTCGCCCGCAATGTCGACAAGTTGGCGGAGGCGACTAACACCTTGGCTTCGCTGGGACCAGTCCGTACCAGCGTCGTCGACTTGCGCAATAGCAACGCGGTAGACAGCCTGATCGATACCATCGGTGCCGAAGATCGCCATGTGCAGTACGTCGTCAATGCCGCGGGGACGTTTTTCCCGAAGTCGTTCTTGGAGCACGAACGTGCCGACTACGACGCGTACCACGATCTGAATCGTGCCACGTTTTTCATCCTCCAAGCGGCTGCAAAGAACATGCGCAAGCACGGCGCTGGGGCGATTGTCAACATTGGCTCCATGTGGGCGCAGCAGGCCATCAAAGCGACGCCGTCTAGCGCCTACTCGATGGCTAAAGCAGGGCTCCACGCCCTCACGCAGCACCTCGCAATGGAACTGGCCGATGACAACATCCGGGTCAACGCCGTAAGTCCGGCTGTGGTCGTCACGCCGATCTATGGCGCATTCATCGAAGCCGACAAGATCGAGGCGACTCTGACGGAAGGCTTCGATACCTTCCATCCATCTGGCCGTGTGGGCCGCCCCGAAGATGTCGCCACCGTCGTCGATTTCCTGCTGTCAGACCGCGCACAGTGGGTAACAGGTGCCCTCTGGGATGTTGATGGTGGCGTCATGGCAGGGCGTAACTAAACCGTCATGCTGGCGCAGCATCGATTGCTACACGCTATAGAAAACGGGACGGCTTCTTGGATACGCCGTCCCGTTTTTGTTTTTCCAGATGCCTCGAACACCTTATTGCGAAGCCTAAAACTCGATGCTGAACCCAAGATTCGGCAGCAGGCCGATGTTGGTTTGTTCGCGCAGGAAGTCGGGCTCGGCGGGGTCTTGCGTGTACTCGAAGCCGAACAGGTTCTCGCGGTTGAGGATGTTCTGGATGTCGAGGTACGCCACGCCATTGACGAGGCCGAGGTCGAAGCGGCGGTCCACACGGACGTCGACACGGGCGTAGTAGGGCGTGCGGAGTTCGTTGAGGCGGTCGCGGTCGAGCACGGCGCGGCCGGTGCGGGCGTACTCGATGGCTGAGGCTTCAAGATCGAACGGCGTGTAAGGGCGGCCGGACTGAAGCTGCACCTTCATGCCGATCT
>CAYYHN010000116.1:0-9222 GCA_964471245.1 uncultured Rhodothermaceae bacterium
GCGATATAGACGATGTCGTTCAGCAAAGCCATGCGTTGCGGCAGGGGTAAATGATCGCGTAACCCTTCAACAGATCGTTTAAGCACGGCTTGCGAGAACTGTTGTCCATAGCGCTTTAGAGCTTCGCGCAGAACCTGGTCAACCTTTTCGGCTGTGGCGTCAGGAATCCACTCGCTCATGCGCTCCTTCATCGCAGCAATTTCTTCTTTCGACAGCGTATTGTCGGAGCCATGAGAGACGACAATGAAAATAAAGGCTATATCGTGCGCTAGGCTCCATTTTAGGCCACCTTCAACCTCAACTACCGACTTGCGCAACAGATCTTCGACGGCATCCTTTATGCCCCAGACCTCAGCCAACATACGTATGAGGTCTTGCTCTCGGTTCAGCAATACACCATCTGCCTCTGCAACACGAACCACGTCTTCCAGAGCTTGCGTTTGCTCAGCTTCGGTTAGTTGCTTTTGCAAGCGGTGCATGGTCCGCGTTACTTCTATGACGCCGTCTTCCTCCATGTAAACGGCTAAGGCTTCCATCACCACTTCCTGGACGTCGGTCACGTCGAGTGTGGCTTCCCAGCGTTGGAGTGTTTCAGTGATGGCTGCGAGTTCGTTGTCACTGAGTTCCTGATCGGCACCATAGGCGAGGGCAATAAACAGGAGGGCAAGGTCGTGGGTGGGTGTCCACGTATCGTTGGCTTTGGCCGTCATGCAAGAAGGCGTTTTGGATAAACTTCAGGGAAACTATTGGATGCGCAGAGGCCGTTTGGGTGACCTCTGCACGCAGGAGCTATGATACCCTTCAAACCCGGACGGGTTGCACCTCTACCAAACGATCCAGGACTTCAGCTTCGAGATGTTGCCATCCGCCCGCATCGTACCATTCAACGCCTAATTTCGACATCTCTGGCTTCGAAGCCCCTTCAGCTTCCCAGCTTGCGCGTTGCTCCAACACGGCTTTGGGGCGCGGGCCCCACTGAAAAAGCTCGTGCCCATCCGCACCAAATGCGACCAGCTTGGGAATAGAGCGACTCGTACCCGTTAAGTACAGATCCATCACGTCCAAATGGCTATCGCGCGGCAAGATGCGGAGCGTTACGGACGGCGCAGCTTCCGCTAGTGCAGCCAAGACGGGCAAGTTATAAGCCGAGTCGCCGCACCAATCCTCTGTCAAGACCATCCATAGTTGCGGTGCCTCAATGGCTTGCAGCGCCTCCACGGCCTGCGCTGATGGGGTATACTCAGACTCAACGATCAAGGAACGCGCATCGTTGTAGCGTGCATAATGCCGATATTTCCGCACCGTCTTGTCGAGGCCTTTCATCGGCTCCTGCATCTGCGCTTGCCAACGAGCGCGATAGTCGGCATAGGTCAGGCCAGTGTGTGCGCGTGCAATAATTTCGGGTATGGTTAAGGTTGTGTTGTGCATGGTTGTGCTCACATTAAAGTCGTGTTGTTTTCGCTTTTGTACGCGAAACCCGCTCAGCGTTTCTCCCCTCCATGCAGATCGCCCCAACAGGCTACATTTTGACTGCATCTTGACGTACGAAACGTCATCCCTTAACGAAGTAAGATCCCGTTGGAACAAAAGCGTAAGACAAATCGCTTATGCTATTTTTCATGTCCAACGCATTACCTCATCATGGCTATACCAGAAATCACGGTGCAGGAGTTCGCTGCCCGCCGCACCAATGGCGATGCCCCTTTCTTGCTCGATGTACGCAAGCAAATGGAAGCCGACATCGCCGACATCGGGGCTGATCAGTTGATCCCTGTTCAAGAATTGCCTCATCGCATCGACGAAGTGAAAGCCGAGCCCGACCAAGAGGTGGTGGTACACTGCCGTTCGGGTGGCCGTAGCGCACAAGCCGTTCAGATGCTGCGCGCCGCTGGGTACACTAACGTGCTCAACCTTAAGGGTGGAACGCTAGCTTGGAGCAAAGAAGTGGACAGCAGCGTCCCGACGTATTAGCTGAGAGAGCCTCTACAATGAAAAGGCGCATATCGTTTGATGTGCGCCTTTTCTGTACTGCGATGATCAACTATGCGTCGAGTTCATCTATACATCGAGTTCATCCGCTTCGGCAGCGTTTTGCATGATGAACTTGAAGCGAGCAGAGGTGTCTTTGCCCATTAACTCCGTAATGGTCGTTTCTGTCAGAAGACGCTCCCCATCGGGAATGGACACTTGGAGCAGGCGACGTTTGTCGGGGTCGAGAGTGGTTTCGTGGAGCGTTTTGGGCATCATCTCGCCTAGCCCCTTGAAGCGCTGAATCTCAACCTTTGTGTTGCGGTTTTTCTTTTTCAGCGAACTGATAATGGCGTCACGATCCATATCGTCGAGTGCCCAATACGTCTTTTTCGCGGCGTCGATCCGATAGAGCGGTGGCTGTGCGAGGTAGACGTAGCCTTCATCGATGAGGGGGCGCATGTAGCGATAGAAAAACGTGAGGAGCAGCGTAGCAATGTGATGCCCATCGCTGTCGGCGTCCATCAAGAGGATGACCTTATGGTACCGCAGATGCTCAAGATTGAGCGCATCACCCAAGCCGCACCCAAGAGCTTGCACCACGTTGGCGAGCTCTTTGTTCGCGCGGACTTTTGCCAAGGTGGCTTGTTCGGCATTGAGCACCTTGCCTCGTAGCGGTAGAATAGCTTGGTGCTTCCGATCGCGCCCTTGCTTTGCCGACCCGCCAGCAGAGTCGCCCTCCACAATAAACAACTCGCTTTCTTCAGGATTGGTCGAGGCGCAATCAGCGAGCTTGCCGGGTAGATTGAGGCGGTGGCTGACGCTTGATTTGCGGCGGACTTGGCGCGCAGCGGCACGGCTTGCGACGCGTGCTTTGGCTGCTTGGATGACACGGGTCGCAATGGCCTCGCCTGTGGTAGGATGGGCATTCAAGTATTGCTCTAAGGCAAGCCGAACCGCACCCGAAACCAATCCACGTGCTTCCGGATTATTGAGTTTCTCTTTCGTCTGCCCTTGAAACTGCGGATCGACCATAAACAGGTTGATGATGACACAGAGGCCTTCGCGGATGTCGTCCGCTGAGATGTCGAGCTTTTTGGGCAGCAAGTTGTGCGTGTCCATATAGGCGCGAATCGCGCTGCGTACAGCGTCTTTCAGACCTTGCTCGTGCGTGCCGCCGTCGCGTGTAGGGATGCCGTTCACATACGACCGGATGCGTTCTTTCGGCGCTTCCGTCCATTGCAGTACGACCTCGGCACGACTCCCCTGCTCCAGCGTCTCTTGACGGAACGAAAAAATGTCTGCGTGAACGGGCCGCAGTTTCTCGGCTTGGATGATGTGTTCCAAATACTCGGCGATGCCACCTTCATGATGGAATTCGTACTTCTGCCCGTTCTTTTCGTCCTTGAAGTGAATGCGAAGCGACCCGTTCAGGTAGGTCTTGACTTCCAACTGATCTTTGATCCAATCGGCATCGAAGTCGGTCTTCCCAAAGATCTCGTGATCTGGCCGGAAGAATATGGCTGTGCCTGTACCCCGCGTGTTGTTCTTGATGCGCTTAAGCTTAGTGATCGGCACACCCCGCGCATAGCGCTGTTCGTAGGTGTTTCCGTCACGCTTGATCGTTGCGACCATTTGCTCGGATAGCGCATTGACCACCGAAGAGCCGACGCCGTGCAATCCGCCCGAAGTCACGTAGTTGCTGTCGTCGAACTTGCCACCTGCGTGCAACGTAGTCAGGATAAGCTCAATCGTCGGAATCTTCTTGACCGGGTGCTTATCGACCGGAATGCCACGTCCATTGTCCGCGACGGTGATGCTTTTGCCATCGGCGTGCAGCGTCACATCGATCTGCGTGGCATAGCCATTGGTGGCCTCGTCAACGGCATTATCAACAATCTCCCAGAGCAAATGGTGAAGGCCCGGTTTGCCCGTTCCGCCAATGTACATGCCTGGCCGATGCCGAACGGCTTCGAGTCCTTCCAGTACTTGAATGCTTGCTCCCGTGTACGATTTGCTTGCCTCCATGCTATCTCGTCTGTTCTACCGTTTACAATCCATGCTCGTGTGCGTACGCAACGCACGCCTAACTGTGCTTGCCGTTTAACCCAATTTCGATGGGCGGCGCAACTACAGCTTTTAGTGTGCCGCGCTTGATCACCTGTTTGCCTTTGTTGCCCCGATTGGTCGGCTCAAACTTGGTACGCCGCACCACTTCCCGGCGGCCCCTGTTCGTTTCAACCTCTAGTCCTTGCCGAGCTGCACGCGACAGCGTAAACCCGAGCACGGTATCCTTCGGACCAAGGCGAATCGTACGCACCCCTTTTGCGGCATTCTTAAACACAGGGATTTGCTGGACATCAAACACCAAGGCGAACCCTTGGGTCGTTGCCAAACAGACATACTCATTGCCAACTGCGAGTTCGGTCCGCAGAACAATCGCGCCCTTGCCGACCCGCATAAACGTGCGACCATTCTTGTTCGAGGGCTCATTGACGTTGCTGATCGGGAAGCGAACAGCTTGGCCGTCGGTGGAAAGCGCCACCAAGAAGGGTCCCTCAACGTTGCTCTCATTTGCTTCGAAAAGCTCGGGCTCCCCATCCAACTCGGTAGATGCTTTTGGCAGAATACGTTCATCGAATACCGCTACGCCGACGATCTGCTCGCGGTCGCTAAAGTCGAAGTATTTCTGCACCGGATCGCCATACCCTGTCGTGGCGGGCAGTTGGTCGATACGTGTGGTATAGGCCTTGCCGAAGCTCGTCAGGAAGCACACCGTTGCACGAGTGGAGCCACCAATTGCCCAACCCACTTCGTCGCCGTCGCGGACGCGGATGCTGGTGAGGTCGGTGTAGGAACGCTGCCGCTTCACCCATCCATCGCGGGTAACGATGACGCAGACGTCTTCGGCGATGATGTAATCTTCGGCGCTGTATTCAAGCACGGCATCGGGGCCTTCGATGGCGGTTCGCCGTCATCGGCGAAGGATTTCTTTAGTTCACGAAGTTCGCCTTTAATCAGCTTCCAACGGGCTGGTTCGTCGGCTAAGAGAGCACGGATTTCGGCAGCGAGCCGCTCCTTCTCTTCTAGCTCCTCGCGAATGGCCTCGATCTCTAGTTGCGAGAGCTTGTAGAGCTTGGTTTCGAGGATGGCCTCGGTCTGGATGTCATCGATCCGAAAACGATGCATAAGGCGCTGCGCCGCGTCCTTTTTGTTGCGCGAACTGCGGATGATCTTGATGGCTTCGTCGAGCGCGTTGAAGATAATCTCGAAGCCCCGCAGAATGTGAATCCGCTTCTCAAGCTGCTCCAAATCGTACTGCAAGCGCCGCACGACGACCCCCATCCGAAACTCAAGAAAATGCTTGAGGATCGTGATCAAATCTACCTTGGCGGGCGTGCTGATCTCAGGGTTTTCCGTCGGGACCAAGCACGTCAGGTTGACGTGGAACCGCGATTGCAGTGGTGTGTGCTTGAAGAGGTAGGCCATCGCAGCTTCAGCGTTGGCTCCACGCTTCAACTCCAGCACAATCCGCACCTCGTCGGTCGACTCATCGCGGATGTCGATAAGTTGAGGCACTTTCCCTTTGGCAATGGGATCGGCGATGGCTTCGATCAAGCTGGTCTTCGAAAGCCCATAGGGAATGGCATCGATGATGATGTGCTTCTTCCCTTCCTGCCGATATGTCCCGCGCATATCGACGGTACCGCCGCCGGTCTCGTAAATCTTAACCAGTTCAGCTTCCGTGTTCAAGATGCGCCCACCCGTTGGAAAGTCGGGGCCTTTGATGAAGTTGCGGACCAACGTCTCCGTCCGCGCATTAGGTGAGCCGATCATATAGATCAAGGCGTCAACGACTTCACCCAAGTTGTGCGGTGGGATGTTCGTGGCCATCCCCACAGCAATCCCCGTGGTGCCATTGACCAACATGTTGGGGACTTTGGCTGGCAGCACAATCGGCTCGAACAACGTGCCATCGAAGTTGGGCCGAAAGTCGACGGTTTGCTTCTTGATTTCCGCAAGCATCTCCATCGCCAACGGCTTCAAGCGCGCCTCGGTATAGCGCATGGCGGCGGGATTGTCGCCGTCGAGTGAGCCAAAGTTGCCGTGTCCATCCACTAAGGGTGCACGCAGCGAAAAGTCCTGCGCCATGCGGACCATCGCAGCATAGATAGCGGAATCGCCGTGCGGATGGTACTTCCCCATCGTCTCCCCCACGATCGTCGCACTCTTACGGTAGCGAGCATCAGGGTACAAGCGCAGGTTGGTGTGCATCGCGTAGAGGATGCGGCGCTGAACAGGCTTCAGTCCATCCCGGATGTCGGGCAATGCGCGGCTTGTAATAACGGATAACGCGTAATTGAGGTACTTCGAACGCGTTGTTTCATGCAAAGGAATGACGTCTACGACCGGCATGTTGTGTCTTGCAATAACAGCTTTTGTTGTTCTGCTCGCTGTTAATGTACGAAATACCGCATGACAAGCCTATGTCACCTCAAGTACTGTGTAAAAAATGTGTACTATGACTTTTTTGACTTGCCGCATTTGAGCCTAGACGTAGTCGCAAGCAGCTTAAATGCACCCTTCGTCTTAAATGCGTGCGCTGCGAGCTAGGCTGCACGCTGTATGATCATTTGGCCTTTTCCAATGGGAAGTGTCACAACCGACATCCCGTACTCATTCCTCATAACGCCCTCAAAGTCTTGCATTTGCTCATGGTGGGAAATGGCATTGTCAACGACAATTAAACCGAATTGAGTCACACGAATTAGATCCTTCGCCCACTTTGCATAGGCAGCGCGATCCGAATCGAGAAAGACGAAATCGTAGACTTTATCACTGCTGTCCTGTAGGAATGCCCCAGCATCACATGTGTGAAGCGTTACATGCTGCGAGAGATTACACAGCGCAAGATTCTTTGCAGCGGCTTGACTCTTATCTATTGAAAAATCTACTGTATCAAGCGACGCATGCACCTTGGTAGCTGCACGTGCAAGCCAACACGTTGAATAGCCATTGGAAGTACCCAGTTCGAGGATACGGCTAGGTTTTCCATCCGTAATTAGCACGTCCAGAAAGGCCCCAGTCGACGGAGTGATATTGAGCATCTTTTGTTCACGGCTCAATGCATGGGCATCGTTCTGGCACCCTTCCTCATAAAGGCGTTGGAGAAACAAGTCGATATTCATCTCAAGTCGTAATGCCTATACGTTTGAACTGCATCCTTATTCACCGTTGGCTAAAAGTGACTCGAGCGCTGCACCTAAAGCTAGCGCTTTTGCATCCTCTCCTACTCGCGTTGCCAGCATCAGTCCCACAGAGAATCCCTCGGTAGTTGTCGAGCACGGTACACTGATGGCTGGGGTTCCGAAAAAGTTGAAGGGCATAGTGTTACGCAGGCACAAGGCGTTAGCTTGCAAATATGCCTCGTCGGTAACCAACGCACTTATGGGTGGTGGCAATATCGGAACAGTTGGCCCAATGATGGCATCGAAGTCATATTCTGTCATGACTTCCTTGGTTACACGCCGTCGCTCTAGGTGCAACCGAATGTAGTCTGTTGCCTGTCGCCACGTCATGTTGGCAATCCGCATGCTGACTCGTGGGTCAAGGCGATCACCTTGCGTAACAAGCAAGTCTTCGTAGAGCGCAAGAGACTCGGAGCCTGCAAAAGACCCATACCGCTGATATAAGTCGAACACCTCTTCCAGCTGCGGCATTTCGATGTATTCGACCGTGACGCCTGCATCCGAAAGCTTATCGCAAGTAACAAGGAAGGCGTCGGCTACAACTGGATCTAGCTGGAGTTGCAAGATGGTCTGCGGTGCGAGAAAACGCTTGCCTTCCAACATTACCTTGGGGACCCCTTCACGTACAGTTTGTCCTGCTAATCCTTGCCACACATGCCAAGCATCTGCGACGGTTCGCGTCATTGGGCCAAGGGTATCCAAGGTAATGGAGAGCGGCACTACGCCTTCAGTAGGGATGCTCCCGTTGGTCGTCTTGAGCCCTACTAAACCATTAAACGCCGCAGGAATACGCACAGAGCCTCCTGTATCAGAGCCAATAGCGGCACATGCCCAACGGCGCGCCACCGCCACTGCCGAACCTGACGACGACCCGCCAGGTATGTGGCCCTCCACTAACGCACAAGAAGGCGTGCCATAATGCGGGTTCATTCCAACACCCGAATAGGCCAGTTCCGTCATGTTCGTCTTGCCGAGAAAGACGGCTCCCGCTGCATCCAAGCGCGCTGCGGCAGGGCAATCAGCCTCAGCAGGCTCATCGTCAGCCAATACGCGGGACCCGGCCGCTGTGACATCGCCTTCGGTATCCATCAGGTCTTTCAGCGCAATCGGAATGCCTTGCAACAAGCCGTGATCGATACCTTCAGCGAAGGCGGCATCGGCGCGTGTTGCTTGGCGTAAGGCACGTTCGGCGGTTACCAGTCGGTAGACGTCGCCGGTCTCGATGACATCTAGATAGGCTTGGGTTGCCTCAACGGCTGTCGTTTCCTTTCGCCGATAGGCTGCGGCAAGTTCGACTAGCGACAGGTTGCGTAATTCGTCCGATGTCATGCCAGCTATTTGCTGATGAAGAAGTGAGCTTCGGGAACATAGGTGCTGAATTGGGGATCTCCAATGTTTTTTCGATCATCAGCGTTTTTCCTCGTTTAAGGCACGCTACATCTCTTTGCAGCACACTACCCGCCATAAAGCTGAGGAGATGCTGTTGCCAAAGTGCTTTCCACCTCGCAAGCAACCTCATTTTCCTTGTGCTAAACTTTCGCCTGTCGTTCATCATCGGCTTCCTTTGCGCGTTGCTTGTGCTGCCCACATCATCCCTTGCGCAATCCAACGAACGTGAGATCCCCTCACGCAATCGCTTTCTTCAATGGATGCATGCCGACCTCCGAGCGCTTCCATCTGATTTCACGCCCCGTGCAGCACGCCGCACCTTGTTCACTGTCGGCGCGGTTGCGGGCACGTCTCTGCTCGACCGCCCCATTGACCGCGCACTTGGAGGCGACTCGCTTACAACCTTGGCCGACATCAGTGAAGCCCTCGAATGGACGGTTGGGCCGCAAGTCAATGCTTTCGTAGCAGGAACGTTTGTCGTGTCGTTGTTTACCAATCGACCCAAGTTTCAGGATGCTGCTTTCACGTCCCTGCAGTCACTCATATATGCGGGTGCAACAGGATATATCTTGAAAGCAGCCTTCGGTAGGAAACGTCCAGAGGAGGACACAAACCC
>CAYYHN010000117.1:0-9213 GCA_964471245.1 uncultured Rhodothermaceae bacterium
TTCCTTCAGCATCCGTTACCCAGACCAATGCTTCGGCATCCGTCATAACCCGACCGTCGAAGCTCACTTCGGCAATGACCGTCATCGAATGGCGATAGGTTTCAGCGGCCACATCGACGTGCGGCTGGTTCGTTTGCACCTCGAGGCGCTTGCGCTCCTCGTCCTCGCCGAGGTAGCGGTGTGCGCGCTGCACTTCTTGTTGGCGTGCGAACATGACCTCCGCAGAGACGACTCGTTCACTCGACTGCTCAGCAACAGGTCCGTTGCTCTGCTCAGAAGGCTGCTCTACGAGCAACGCGAGCGGTGGGGCGGCTGGATACTGTAGCGTCCCAGCATTGGCGGCCATCAACATGTACCCTTGTCCTGGATTCATCTGCATGGTGCCCGGCACCCACATGCCGCCGCTGAATGTCTCAAAGGCAAACTGACTCTTAAGTACGTCGCCTTCGCTCGGCACATAGGTATCCGTTGTTGACCCCAGCGCATCGGCAATCGGCATCGGCTCCTGCGGCAGATACCCGAGCCAGTTCCACCCAGCATTGATGCTGATTGGTGTCGTCGGATCGACCTCGGTGCCATCGAGCACGAGGGTGTTCGGGCTGCTCAGGCGGATTTGATACCCGCCGCCCGGCATGACGTCGGTGAGCGCCCCTACCCAACCCGCGCCTGCATCGTATAGGCTAAAGGCCGTTTGGCTTTTGATGAGATCACCTGCGCCCGGTGCCACACTCTCCAGCACTGCCGATGGGTTGGCCGCACTTGGCGTACGGTTGATCGAGAACCACGTCCAGCCTTGTGCCAATGGGATCTGCTGCTGCGGCACCTCGAAGGCAACGTTGATGACTTCGGGTTGAGTGTTTGAGCCGATGATGTTGCCGTTGACAAACGTGTGAGTCTTGGATGAAGCTGGATAGATCGTACACGTTGAGGCACGGAAGGCTTGGTAGGTCACCGTTTCCCCTGCGGCGATGTTGCTGTAAACCAACAGGTTCAAGCGGTTCTCGCCTGATGGTAATTGCGCAACGCCACGGAGTTCATTGCCCACGAATGCTGCAAGCACATCGCCATCCTCTGGGTTGCCCCCATCCACAAACAACTCGGCAGTGATCGCCATGCTGTAGGCATACGAAGCAGGGTCGACGACCCAATTCGGTGGCGTGCAGTCCTGCACGTTTACCGTCAGGTAAAAGAGCGCGTCGCCCCGATTTGTGGCGGCGTGGAGTGTGTCGACGTAGGTGCCTATCGGCTATCGTAAAGTCGAGTGGCGTGGTGCCGCCCGGCGGGATTGCTCCGTTGGTTGACGAAGGCGTCAGCCAAGCTGGCACGCTCTCCAGCGTCCATGCCGTTGCTTCTGGGCGTCCGTTCACCAAATCGGCGGTGAAGGTGTCAGTGGTGCCGACTTGGATGTTGACAGTGCGGTTGGTGGGCTGCCATGCGAAGACGTTGCGCTGGACAGTAAACGTCCATGCTACTGCGTTGGCCATTGGGTTGCCCGCAGCATCGGTGATACCACCATCGCCACCGAGCACACGCGCTTCGATCGTACGGTTTTCAGCTTGGGTCCAATCGAACGTGTTGGGTGGTGTAAGGTAGAGCGTACGCCCATCGCACACGGCTTGCACGCCATCAATAGTGCTGTTATCATTGACGAATTTCAGCATTGCGTTGGTGTCATTCCCATTCGTGATGACCGAGCTACAGTCTATAGGTTCATCGAAGCTGATCGCAATGTCATCGCCGAGGCCCAGCACAGCAGCTGAAGGCTCAGGTGTGCCAAATACTACTGGTGCTTTGGTATCGACAATGCCGGGTACGATGGGTGAGTAGACACGCGCGTCGGGGCCTGCGACCTCGCATTCCGTGAAGGCGCGCAGTTCGTAGGCTCCATCCTGTTGTGGCAACCACGACGTATTCCAACTCACGGCATCGTCACCGAGGTCGGCTCTGCTGATCATGCCAGCAGGTCGCCAACCGTTGTCATCACCGCCCGGTAAGTTTGCCCCTAGCAGCCGGTATTCAAGACCAACCGACGATACTACGTCCGTCTCGGATACAGGAATCGCGAACTGCCAGAGGTCAATATTCACCCCACTGCCTAGGGTCGCCGTGTTGATGACCCAATCCTCGCGCGGCCGCTGGATACTGATATCAGAGCAGGGTGCTTCGAAGTAGACATTGAAGAACGCCGTATCGGACAACGGGAAGTCTTGACGAGGATCTGCCGTCCAGATCTCATACTCGGTAGCTGGATAGAAAAGGAGTCCCACATCCTCGTAGGCATAGGCCGAGGGTGCGCGGAACACGTCGAGATTAATCGTCCGCGCTTGACCGGGCTCTAGCAAGAATGTCTCTAAGCGTTGCCCACCGAGCAAGTCACCCGTAACGGTTAGCCCTAGGTTCTTCGGGTTCGTTTCGCCGGGTACGGCTAGGACGTATTGGCGCCGCTCTTGGCTCTCGCTTTCGTTCGCAAGTGTTACTTGGAAGCTCCCGGCGTCATCCGGATCCACACCGTTGAGTTCGGGCGGATTGATCGAAATACTTGGGCCATCCCGCTTTTGGGTACCTTCTTGCCAGGGATTACTGCTCCTGCCACTCTCGATGCCGAAGACAGGCGTCCCGTAGTATGGGTCCGTGCCTACCTTGACCGAATAAAAATCACCGGTGTCGCCATCGGATAGGACATAGCCAACCGTGGAGGAAGTTGTCTCCGTTGCCGTCGTGTCCGTAACCCACTCTCTCCTAAATTCAAACGCAGCAAACACAGTCTGCTCAAACCCAAATAAGTTTTTTACGCCACCGACGTGTCCTTCACCATCGATATAGACACGCGTGGTTGTCAGATCAGTATAGACGGTACTGTCCATCGCTACCGAAGACTCGTAGTCGGCCCCAGCACTGAAGGAACGGTTTTTCAACTCGAATGCGGGATTATAGTCTTCGGGACAATCGATGCCTTCCAATTCGCTATTTACATCATCAATGCTTTTATCGACGCACTTGCCCTCCAAGCCGATGTTGGTCAATCGGTCTGCCAAGCTCAATTGGTTGGTCCAGTTGTCGATAGCATCTTCAATCTGAATAGTGATGGTCCTATCTTCCAATTCACCCTCAATCTGTTCCTGCCCTAGTTCTTGTAGCTCTCTGAGGGCGGGAAGCAAAGAGTACTCGATATGGCTGCTGCCAAAAGCATACGTGGTCTCAAAGGGGGCGTTCTGATTGAGGTCTACCGCCAGCACTTCTTCTTGTGTCAGCGCACATGCCTCTACGGCTAGTTCATCAGCTTGGGCAAAAATGAGGTTGAGCGCTATGCCAACAAAAACATCTTCTCCTACCCACGTCATATCGCTTGGTGTAGACCAGCGTTCATTGGCCGTGACACAAAATTCGTAGCTGGGCTCATTAGGGTTGAGGTAGGTGTTATCTCGCCCAGCAATCGTACGTGCAGCAACCGAAACCCCCCCACCAGTATCAATACTTCGGACCATGACAAAAGGGCCGCCAACATAAACTGATGTTGAGAACCCCCAGCGCAGATCAACATCCAAGCCTGCTCCTCCCCCTCCCAGCTCTGTACTGATGAGCGAGTTGCACATGGTAGTACCTTTCTCCATGTACGCATAAGAGTTGCTGCCCGGCGGATCGTGCAGAATCAGCAATGGAAACGCCTCTGTAGTAGCCGACACAAAAGTCGACTGCCGAGCCCGCCTTCCTGTCACGATGGCCCATTCGGTCTGCGCTACAGGGTCTACATTTTCAATAGAAGCAATAGCCGTGATCGACTTCTGAAACGAGCGGTCTTCCCCTTCAATACTTCGCCCCACGAGAAAGTCTGGTTCTCCAACAATGGTCGTGTAGGAGGATCCTGCTGTAATGATGGTGTCGCCCGCTTCATTCGTTACATCTTCAGGATATACAGCAACGCCGTCCTCAATCGCTAGCACTACCGGCGCTTCATTATCGGAGATGGTATCAAACACACGTACAGTGCCTGACTCTACTGCACATACACTCCCATTGCCATAATCCTCAATGACCTGGATCGATAAGTTTAGCCGGTCTCCCTGTGCCAAAGTAGGGACGTTCGGCAAAGTACGTAGAACGGTACCATCTTCGGCTGTTTGAGCGATACCTGTTGAACAGATGGGATTCGAACTCAGCCCCTCGAATGACACGGTAACGGGTGCGTGGTAGACTAGATCGAGCGTGTCAGAAACAAGCGTTAGATCGACGGGTTGTGCACCAAGGTTGTCAAAGAACCCAACGATATCGGAGCGTAGGTTGTCTAGCGGCGTTGTGACGTTGAGTACCTGTACGAGATAAGGCTGCGGGGGTAATTCAATAGAGAAGTTGCCTTGTAGTGTGTACGTCTGGTCGAAACACCCATTCTCGGTGTAGATGCGGACTTCCGCAAACCCTATATCGGTGTTACAACTACCACCGTAATACCCTTCGAGCACGCGCTTCGTGCGATCAATGAAGTTGACGTCGAATTTGTCTTCATCGGCCAGTAGCGCGATCTCAGCGGGCGAGAACACGCGCGTGTCGCTGTCATCGTTGGGGTTCGTATAGTCGAGCCGAATCCGCCGCACGTCGGCGGCATCAGTAGATGGATCGACCGCAATGCTGTAGGTCCCATCAGACTCCGTGCGGCCGCGTAAGCCTCCATTCTCGAGGTGTTCATCCAAATAGATCTCGACATCGGGCACGGGGCAGGTTGTGTTTTCAAACTGGACGACCCCCGTAACCGTAAAGGCCGTGGCATCGGTGAAGTTTACTTGATTCTGAACGGGGCTGTTCGGATTGAGCACGACGGTCTGCGCGGCCGGATTGAACGAGCGACCTTCGCGCGAGGGCTGCACGATAAACTCAGCTTCATTGCCATACCTAATGTCATTGAGCGCAAAGTTGCCATTGGTATCGCTTGTGGCACAAACTTCGAAGCCTCCGCTTTCCGTCCAGAAGGCCCCATCGACGAGTAGGCCATTACTCCCCCCAGTTAGATCTGCAGCAACCTCGCGGGTGCCTTCATCGAAGGGCCAATAGCCAATGAGACCCCGTTCATCGCCGTCAAGCCGCCGCATCATGTCAGCATTTATCTCGGCTTCGCTACGCACATGATCCCAAAGCCGCACCTCATCGAGTGCACCATTGAAGGCTTGGACAGATTGGAAACCACCACCGAATGCATCTTGGTCTTGACCTAAAATGAGAATGCCACCCGTCGAAATGGTGCGGCCATTTGCAATTGTAGCGGTATGCTCTGGCACACCATCTTTATAGACTACATAGGTCCCGTCACTGCTACTCCATGTCAATGCAAAATGGTGCCAAGCGCCATCATTAGCAGAGACACCAATTTGCCCCGTTGAAAGGCCGGCGATGTGCATTCTAAAGTTTCTGTAATCAGAAATCTGCAGAGCCTTGATGTTCTGTTGATCCGTGAGGTCTGCTTGATCCGACGCATACGAGATGGGAGTACCCTGATTTTCGGTGTCACTGCTCCGCATCCAGAACGATACGGAGAAAGCATTGAGCTCATCATTGGGAAAAGCTAGGTCTTCGATGCGGACATGCCCACCGACACCATCAAGCAACAAGCCGCGGTTGGGGTTGGGCATGACGCAGACCGTTACGTCGCGCGTACCACCACCCGCCAAGGCTGCAATACGCCCACTAATGGCACCATTCGGCGGCCGCCAGCCGGTGTCACAATCGTGTAAAGACTCACTTAATTGCTCTCCGAAGGCCTCGTCAACGCTAAATGCGGCAACACAATAGGTGTAAGCACCTCCTGCTTCGGCAGAGAAATCGTCGAAGAGCTCGGCATTTCCCTCCGTGGTTCCTACTACCTGCAATTCACCTGTATCATCCTTCCGATAGATACGGTAGCCATCCTCGTGGACGTTGGTGTCACTCCACCGAATCTGGATTCGGCCATCATACACACCATCAGAGACAGCTACATCCTTTGGCGACAGCAGCAACGGTTGCGCATATACTGCGCCTCTCAAACTGTTCGCAAAGGGGGCTCCAAACAAGGCATTTGCTCCTGAAATAGCGACGCTGTTCCCCATCCGCTCACCTAACGACTGATTAGGATTGCCCGTGCTGTATTCGGGAAGCAGACGAGTTTCTTGCCGCCATACACCCTCAACATTTCGGAATACGTATCCTGCTCCTGCATTTTGCTCTCCACCATCATAGAAAGGTGAACCAACCACAGCATATTCCCCATCAATCCCGACTGACCAGCCAAAAAAGTCCTCAGGGTTGCCATCATTAGGCGACAGACGGGCTTGCTCTTGCCACATATCGTCAGCAGCGCGGGAAAACACATAAGCTTTTCCCGGAGCCGTTTGGACTTGGTAATCTTGGATGGCACCTACGATCAACTGGTTGCCATCAAATGCTAAGCTATACCCAAACTGATCGTTTTCTACTGCATCAGAAGGTGTGATCGTAGTTTCGAATTCCCACACTTCACCAGTTCGGCAATACACATAAACGGCGCCTTCATCAGTAGTAGTACCGTTAAGACCAGAGGCACTAACAAAAGCGTAGTTATCACTTATTGCAACAGCACCACCGAAAGACCTACGAAAATCATTGGAAGGATCTGGATCCGGATTATCAATTATTGCATGCTCTGCCCATGTGGAGCCAGTCCGCTTGAAGATGCGCACGCGTCTCTCACCTGAATTGAGAAATTCTCCGGCGATTGCATATTCATCATCTATATCAATAGATCGAATAAACCATGAGCCATCCCGCTCTGTTTGTGCAAAATCGAGTGTGGTACCATTTCGCCTGTAGAAGTCCGCACCCAGATCATTTTCTATCAAAGCGCTGCCTTCGCTCAAGGCAACTTCAATGTCTCGGCTTTCGCGAGGAATAGATATGATTTGGTTTTCTTCCCATTCTTTACTGACCTCATTGAAGACAAACGAGAAAACTTCTGTCGTACCATCTCCCAAGGCTGTAACCAAGGCAAGGTTACCATCAATCGTTAACTGATCACCAAAGCCATCATAAGTCGTAGTCGTGGTAGGCACGACATACGTATCATTGACGACATCATCTGGCGACCTTACAACTATAGCCATCGCTGCTATAACGCCCTCATCACAACGCTCTTCAGAAGCAACTACTCCGCTAGTCGCTGCTACGCAATACGAATACTCTTCTCCAATAACAGCCCCGTCATCTTGGTACTGTGTATCATTAGCTCCAACGGTACCAAGTTCAATTCCATTACGGAGGATACGGTAACCCGTATTGCGAGCAGATTCATCAACCCAAGTTATGGTCACAGCATCCGTATAGGTGTCGGAAGCACTCACGGAACTGGGCGGCAAAAGCATCGTCGCGCCCACATCACTGTCCGCCGCAGAGGTTCCCACATCATCGGCAGCTACAATACTGTACCGATAGGTAACCCCAAAGGATGCTGTCCCATCGGTATAACTGGTACTTTTGGCGGGGAGCACAGCGATCCTAGTTGAGTCTGACTGGGTCAAGTCACGGCGGTACACGTGGTAGGCGGTCTCGGCTCGCGACTCATCACTCCACGTTATGGGCACCTCGGTCTCGCTTACGCCATCGCCAGCCTGCACAGCGATCGGCGGCAGGAGCGTACGGCGCCCATTGTCCATGTCGGGTATGGAACGGCCATAGTCATCGGTGGCACGCACAGCGTAGCGGTACGTTACGCCTGGCAGACCTGTGTAGTCACCGAATGATGTGCGGCTCGCGGCTACATGGGCGAGCAACGGCCCAGCGAAGGGTGCGCTGCTCGCCGCCCACGAATGGTCGAATAGTGAAGCGTCTTGTTTGCTAGCGCTCCGGTCGATGGCTGTAGCGCCTTCCCCATCGGTGAGGGGCCAGTAGCCTATCAGCCCTTCCTCGGTCCCCTCAAGGGCTTGCCAGCGGCCTTGCTGCACTTCTGCATTGGAGCGGACCGTATTCCAGAAACGCACCTCATTGAGCCGCCCGGTAAATGGCTGGGATGTGGTGAACCCATCACCTTGGCGGTCTAAGTCCTGCCCAAATGCAAGTGTCCCTCCCGACTCAATCGTTGCCCCCTGTTTGATACCCGTCTCTTCAAACACCAGCTCGCCATCAAGAAACAGCCGTACCGTTCCGTTGGTATTTTCCCACTGCATCGCAATGTGATGCCACCTATTGTCTTGAATCGCCACACCTGTGTTCTCCCCTCTACTACCGTCAATAGAGATGCGGATACCGCCGTTCGTATTCCGATATAGCAAGATCTCGTTGTCATGCTCACCAGCTGCATAGGAAAACAAACCCGCATCTGTATTAAGGTTGTCGTCCTTCATCCACAATGACACCGTGAGCGCTGAAAGTGGCCCCCCTGTATCGAAATTGTCGACCTGTGCGTAGCTTGCGGTGGTACCTGCTAACTCGAGCGCCGTATCACGATCGCGGAAGATATCAAAGCCGTTGTCAACGTTAGAGTTATCTGTCCATGTCACTTGTACACGGTCCTCGTGTGTTTCGTACGTAGCTGTCAAGTCGGTCGGCGCAGCAAGGCTCCGGCTTCCGGTGTCACATACAGGCCCCGACTCGGAAATGGTGTGTAGCGCCCCCTGCTTCCCTGCAATACGCTGAGCAAGGGCACGCACCTCCTGCATCACTGTTTCGGCGGGGTTTGCAGTTCCATCTCCAGTCCTCAATGCCGTTTCAGAGGATGCAAGCAGGCGGTTGATATCTGCCTTCAACGTCAGCGGTGCCCCCACTACAGTTAAAGCCGAGACACAATAGTTGTATGCTACATCTGAAGCAGCCTCGCGGTCCTGGTACATGGTGCTCGTAGCGGGAACGGTGCGAACCAGTTCACCATCTCGGTAGATATTAAACAGCATGACCGTCGTAGAAACATTCGTCCACGCGAGGTCTATCTGCTCCTCGAAAGCTGCGTCCGTAGCTGATACATTTTCCGGCGCAAGCACAGGAGCACGCGTGCCCATGTCACAGATTTGATCCGATGTGCTCGGATTTTCAGGGTCTTCAAGGCTAATGGACTGGATACAATATTGGTACGTAACATTCTGGTCCGCCGTTAAATCAGCGTAGGCCTCAAGATTTGCCGCTGTAGTATCCAGCACCACACCATCTCGCAATACGATAAAGCCATCCTCTGTGTCGGCTACATCCTGCCAACTTACCCCTACTCTGTCGTCAAATATATTG
>CAYYHN010000118.1:0-9208 GCA_964471245.1 uncultured Rhodothermaceae bacterium
CAGTGAAGAGCAACGTGTCCGGCCATGTAGCATCGGCCACATACTGCCGCCCCTCAGCATCGAGGATGCGGACGCTGGTCTGTATAGGGGCCATCCACGAAGAGTCAGCTTGCACAAAGACGTGTGAGGCAGGCGGCAGACTAAAGTAGAGATCGAGCCCGGTGTTGCCATCGTGCAGCGTGGGAATCGCTTCTGCCGCATAGTCCGTGAGCGCGGTCGCTGTCTCCAAGGTACGACCTGCATTGGCTGTATCCAGCAAGGCTGGACGACTACAGCACAGGCTGAGCAGCGCAATCAAGCACAGAACAACACAAGTAGCAAGGCGCATGCAGTGGTAGGTTGGTTCGAGAGGAAGGAAGTGGATGCCAGAAGCGCGAAGTTGGTTCCAAGGTTCACTGCGGCGGCGCAATCCACGTGTATTGATAGAGGCCCATTGACCCAAAAAAGCCCAAGCCGTTTTCGACATTCGAGAGCGTGCCCGGCTGTGCGAGCACTTCGGGGTCGAAGGCGCCATCGGGTGGCGTCCAATTGGCGTCGAGGAGGCGCACCGTGAGGTCGATGGCGTGGAGTAGCGGCAGCGCTGCCGTCGAGTCGAGGCCGAGTGTGGTGCGAAGGCGCGGCGCATCGGCTCCCATGTCGATATCGAAGCGCCAGCCGCCCTCGGTGGGAGTGCCCGGGCGGCCGTACGGCAGCCGGACGAACGTGCCTTGCAGGTCGTAGGTCACAAACGCATTCCACGGCGAGACGACACCCGGCAGGAAGATACTGCGTGGCGGGCCGTCATCGGGGCGGATTTCGTACGGGTAGAACAGCGTGTCGGGCGTTGGGACGACAGCGGAAAGGAACGGTACGGTCGTCTCGGCTGTCGTGGTCTGGCCATCGGACCGCGTCACCGTCAGGCGATACGTGCGCCCTGCCTTCACCATAAAACGCGCCCGAAAGATGTGGGCGTAGCTGCCATCTGCAAGCTGATCGAGACGGTGGTCCCAGCGCACCACTTCGCCCGTGCGTAGGTCTTCCGTCGTCACGATGGCGTCAATCTCCATATCCGCGTCATCGGGCGTGGTGATACGCTCGGGCGTGCGGGTGATCGGGATGACGCGCAGCGTATGGTTCAGCGAAAGCTGGTCGAGATAGCCGTAGACGGTGTAATATTGCGCATCGTTGTCGAAGGGGTCGATGAACGTGTCGTCGCACGCTGTTGTGCTAAGCCCCGCGAGCAGGAGCATCACGAGGGCTACGCAAAGGCGGGTGTGATATGGGCCGTTCAAAGCAATCATGTAGCTGCTTGGCGACGAATTTCGTAGAACAGGGTGTCGAGGCCATCAGCCTCGGCGCGGCGCAGGAACTGAAAGCCAAGGCGGTCAACCAGTTGCTGCGATGCCTCGTTGGCAGTGTCATTGCTGGCTAGCACGGCGTCGAAGTTTAACGCCTCGAAAGCATACCGGATGAGCGCCTGCCCAACTTCCGTCGCAAAGCCTTGGCCCCAATGGGTGCCATCGAGGCTGATGATTAGTTCTAACTGCGATGGCTCATGGAAGAACCAATAGCCTGCGCAGCCTACCAGCGTTGCGTCATTTTGCGTCGCGACGCGCCACAATCCATAGCCATGCGCTGCAAACAGTCGCGCACTCTCGGCGATGATCTCGGGCACCTGCGCCGCATCGATGACGGCATCATCCCACAAATACTTGCGCACTTCGGGGCGCGTCCAGTGGGCATGCAAGGCATCTGCGTCGGCCGGGGCAATAGGCTGAAGCACACACCGTGCCGTGTGAAGAGTGGTAGGCATCATGAGTATAAAACGATGGTTATGCGTTTGCTAAATAGCGGTATAGCAAAGCCTCATTCACCTCGAAGTAGCCTCTACCAGGAGGTGGCTTCTTCGAAAGGCCAATCTCTGCCATCGCGAGCAAATCCTTCATGGCTCTTTCTTCAGTGACTCGGGAAACCTGATCCACGACACGTTTCTCTCGTACGCCTTGTATCGTGCGTGCGAGCTTCCACGGGCCAAAGCAGATGGGACGCTTGCCCGGTTCTATGTTGGGGTACCCATAATTGTAATCTAGCGTGGAACCGTTCATTGTGAGCGAACAGCCCCCGCCATGAAACCAATAAGTTGCCTCACCCTCTTCCCAAACTATGGTTCCTCGCTTAGGGTAACGTCTCTTTTCCCATTCAAAGAGAGGCGTTCCAATAGAGGCTGCCAATCTACGTTCAAATTCGCGAATCATCGAAATAGCTGTGGCGAGTTGTACAACAACCTCTTTGAGTGAGGACGGGCGCATTTTATCGGTTCGGTCAAGCATACCAGAAGATACTGATCGTTAAGTCAGCAGGTTGTAGGGGGCTTGCATTTTCCCTATCGTGCGGGTGTCTTTTTGTCCAACGTTCCTCGCCCCATGTCCCGCCTTCTTGTTTTCTTTCTCGTTGCTGGCCTAATTGTATCCTGTTCCCAAACCGCCTCCACGACAGATGCCACGCCGCCAGCAACCGCTGATGCCACGTCTCAACTCCCGGACGAATTCAGCGAGCCCTTGCCCCTCTTCACCAAGGCGCTCGGCGACTTCACGTGGCCTGTCTCATCCGAGGTAGAGGGCGTGCAGGCGTACTTCGACCAAGGCTTCCAGATGATGTATGCCTTCACCAAGGAAGACGCGGCGCGCTCGTTCCGCGAGGCATGGAAACGCGATACGACATGCGCCATCTGTTACTGGGGCGAAGCGTGGGCGTGGGGGCCGTACCTGAATGGCCGGATGCGCGACCGCGAAGCGCCGCACGCCTTCGCAGCCCTGCAAAAAGCGCAGCGTCACATCGCCTCGGCCAGCCCAAAAGAGCGCGCCCTTATAGAAGCCATGTCCGGCCGCTACATTGCCAACCACGACGCCGACACACAAGCCGCCCGCGACACCGCTTACGCCGCCGCTTTGACCGATGTCTTCGCGCAGTACCCTGACGACCTCGACATTGGCACGCTCTACGCCGAGGCGCTCTTCCTGCTCGAACCCCGGCGTGGCACCCGCGACCTTGCTGACCCGGACCTACAAGCCTTGCACGCCGTGCTCGAAGGCATCCTCGACCGCGACATCAAGCACGTCGGCGCGTGCCACCTGTATATTCATGCGACGGAGTCCACGACGGATCCGGGCAAGGCGGAGGCGTGCGCCGAGTACATCGGTGACGGCATTCCGGGTGCGAGCCACATCAACCACATGCCGTCGCACACGTGGAACGAGATCGGGCGCTGGGGCGACGCCGTACGCGCCAACATCCAAGCGTGGCACTCCGATCAGAAAGCCGCCATCGGCGAGGGCTTTGCCATCTACCCGTCACACAACCTGCACATGTTGCTCTTCGCTGCGTCGATGGACGGCCAAGGCGGTGTCGCTACGCAGGCCGCGCGCGACTACACGAAGATCACGAACAACAACATGTACGAAGTCCTGACGCTGGTACGCTTTGGGCGGTTCGACGAAGTCTTGAAGGTGACGGAACGGCGCGATCACGATATCCACGGGGGCATGTGGGACTTCGCGCAGGGCTACGCCCTCCTCCACGAAGGCAATGCCGACCGCGCCCGCACCTATTTACGTCGCATCCTAGACACCGCCGCCACCTCCGACGCCCGCTTCCGCTTCCACAACGCCCGCCACCTCCTCGGGACCGTCGGCGGTATCCTCGAAGGCGAACTCCACTGGCACGATGGCGACCTCGACGCCGCCATCGCCTCGTTCGAGCGGGCCGCCGTTATCGAAGACAGCCTTGAATACGATGAGCCCGAGCCGCTGCCCTTCGCCGCCCGCCATTGGCTCGGGGCTGCGCTCCTCGAAGCCGAACGCTACGCCGACGCCGAGCAAGCCTACCGCGACGAACTCGACGACCACCCCAACAACGGCTGGTCGTACTTTGGCCTCCTGCGTGCTCTCGAAGCCCAAGGCCGCACCGACGCCGAGCTAGAAGCCGCCTTCGAAGCAAGCTGGGCACGCTCGGACACGTGGATCCGGGGCTCTAAGTTTTAGCCACGGATGGACATAGAAACGCCACGCTTATTCTGATGGTTGTGGATTGTGCATGCGCAAATAGTAATGCACATAAGAGCAACGATTGGGGATGTAGGTTGTCACTATAAACGATGCCCTCCTTTCTTTTCCCCATCTATCGCCAAGCCAACTATGTTCCGATCCCTCCTTTTGCTTCTTCTCGCATGCTTCTGTATCCAGCTTCCGCTCCTCGCGCAGGACGCCGCAACGAGCCCAAGCGCCTTGGCTGGCATGCAAACCGCTGAAGTGGATCTGAACACCTCATTGCGCCAACATCTCCTTGATTTAGAGAAATATGTAGGGATGTACCAGTCGGAACTAGAGGAATTACTCGGGCAACCGCTGCGGACGGAGGTGCAAAGAGAAGGGGTTGCCGAACGCGAGGCGCAACTGTGGTTTTACTCCTTCGAGCTTATGGATAGTCATCAAGCCCACTGGCGTATTGCCTTGCAGAATGAACGCGTCGTGGGTCTCGCCGTAGCTACAACAGAGGATCCGGAACGGATCTATGCGGGTACGATCGCTTTTATGGGAGAAAATAACCAAACGGTAGGCAACGCCAGTGGCTACGAGAATCGAAAAGTGGCGCGGCGCGGTAATCTGATTTGGGATGTGAATCTTGCAAACGAGGTGTACGGGAGGGCTGCCATCGTGAATGTTGGAACCGTCAAGTATAAGACGTGCGACAAAGTGTGGGACATCAAGCGACTACACGGCACCGATGGATTCGGCAACCCGCTTCCCCAGAGCCCCATCCGTCCAGTCGGGCAGCAAGAGTAAATCCATCCCCCCAAAAGAGAGCAAACGAACACCCCTTTCTCTCTTTGATCCTCTCTCCCACGAGGCGCAGCCGAGTCTCCACACGCAAGCGCAGCAAGCCCCCATCCACAAACCATCCCCCCCACGAGGCAAAGCCGAGCCCCCTCACTCATACCTAAGCGCATCGGCGGGGCGGGCAAGGGCGCTGCGGAGGGCTTGGTAGCCGACGGTTAGGCCTGCGATGGTGAGGACGAGTAGCGCCGTCAAGAGGTAGAGGCCGGGGCCGAGGTCGATACGGTAGGCGAACTCCTGCAGCCAGCGGTCCATACCGAAGTAGGAGACCGGGATGGCGATGATGAACGCCAATCCGACGAGCAGGGCGAAACTCTTCGTCATCAGCACCACCACGTCGCGGGCGGACGCGCCAAGCACCTTGCGGATGCCGATCTCTTTGGTGCGCTGCTCGGCCATGAAGGCGGCGAGGCCAAAAAGGCCAAGGCAGGCGATGAAGATGGCGAGGAACGCGATAAACGTAAATACCTCGGTCAGTCGCTCTTCCATCTGGTACTGCTGGGCAAACGTCGCGTCCATGAACGTGTACTCGAATTCCACATCTGGGGCAAATTGTGCGACCGTCGCTTCGATGAATGCCAGTGCCTCGGATGCGGCGTCAGGCTGGACACGGGCCGAGAGATAGCGCGCACGGCCCGCGTCGGGCATCAGAATCAGGCCGCCGGGGCGGATGTCCTCGTGCAGCGACTCGACGTGGAAGTCTTTGACTACGCCGATGATCGTCGCCGTCCAATCGACCGAGCGGGGGTCACGGATGATCTGCTTGCCGATGGCTTCCTCCGGCGAGGACCAGCCGAATTGCTCGACTAGCGTCTCGTTCACAATCATCGAAACGCCGCGCAGCCATTGCGTATCCTCGGCATCGTAGGTGCCCGCATCCGTCGGGATGTCTCGTGAGAACGTTCGCCCCGCGATCAGTTCGATGTCATACAACTCCATGAAGTTGTAATCGACGAAGTACTCGCCCGTGCTGATGCCGTCTTCTGCACCCTTGCCTTGCTCGACGTACACATCACCACTGCCACCCATGCCCGGCAGGCCCGATGACGCGGTTACATCGATGATGTCAGGGTTGGCGAGCAATTCGGTTTTGACAGCTTCGTAACTCGGCATCAGCGACTGCGCCACGCTTGGCGGCAGCACCAGCGTGTGGTCTTGGCTGAAGCCGAGGTCGTAGTTCTGCATGAACCGCAGTTGGGAGAATACCGTCAGCGTCGCCACAATGAGCGTGGCCGAGAGCGTGAACTGGAACACGACCAGCCCTTTCCGCAGCAACCCGCCACGTGCCTTACCTGACGCGAGGCCCTTCAGCACTGAGACCGGATTGAACCGGGCGAGGAAGAACGCCGGATAGCTGCCGGCCAGCACGCCAACCCCAACGCCCACGCCGAGCAGGCTTAGCAAAAACAGCGCATTCTCGGCATAATCGAAGGCGAAATCCTTGTTCAGATAGCCGTAGAAGACAGGCAACATCAGCCGCGCCAGCACCAACGCCAACACAAAAGCCACAAGGCTTGTCACAACCGACTCGCCGAGAAACTGATGCACAATCTGCCGCCGATCCGCGCCCACGGCTTTGCGCATGCCCACTTCCTTCGCCCGCTGCGCCGACTTGGCCGTGGCAAGGTTCGTAAAGTTGATGCATGCGATGACGAGGATAAAGATTGCGATCAGCCCAAACAGGTACAGGTGGTTCACGTCGCCGACGGTACGGAGTTGCCCTTGATGCTCGCCGCCCAAGTAGATGTCGGGCAGGGCTTGCAGGTAGGGCTCGTAGTAGTAGCCTCGGCTGCGCGTTTCATCGCCGACGTACTGGTCGAGGAACGCCGGAAACTTGGCTTCCAACCCAGCCAGATCGGCAGCGGGATCAACGACGAGGTAGGTGTGCGCCATCCGTCCACGCCAGAACCAGCGGCTGATGTTTTCGCCGCTCGTCACATCACCGCCGAAGATGTTGTTGAGGTTCACGAACGGCATTAGCATCTCGAACGTGAAGTGCGACTGGCGTGGGATGTCTTGCAACACACCTACGACGGTATAGTCGAACGTCGCCCCCGTCAAACTGCCCGAATCGTCGCGCAGTTTCGGGTCGATGGTGAGCGTCTGACCGATGGGATCTACGTCGCCAAAGTACTTGCGCGCCGCCGACTCTGTAAGCACCAAGGTGCTCGGTTCGGTGAGCACGGTCGCTTGGTCTCCACGCAGCAGCGGCCAGCTAAAATGCGTCAGCGCCGAGGGATCGGCGTAGAGGACCTCGGTTTCTTCGAACGCCCGATCCTCGCGCATAAACGTCCACGGGTTGTCGTCATCAATCAGCCCGACGAACCGCACGTAGTCGGTTACTTCTGGGTAGTCGCGCTGCATGGCCGGTCCCCACAGGATCGAGGTCGTCGCACTCTGGCCGGTGTCCTCCGAGGACAAAGAATGCACCGTCATAGCGAGTCGCTGGATGCGGTCGCCGTTGACGTGGTACCGGTCGAAGCCAAGCTCATCGCGCACAAACACAAGGATGACAATGCAGCACGCCATGCCGATGGCGAGCCCCACGATGTTGATGGCCGAGGTGCTCTTGTGCTTCCGCAGGTTGCGCAGGGCGATGGTCAGGTAGTTCTTGAACATGGCGATTCCCCAATAGATGTATTGTTGCCAAAACGCAGGCGCAGAGCGTAGCACCTGGCGGCGGTACCAACGGCGGGCTTCCTTTTCGCCCATCAGGTGGCAACGTTCCGTGTATTCTTCTTCCAAGTCGCCGAGAATGGCAGCAGCATCGGCGAACGGCATGAGCCGCCGCAAGAGCCATGTGCTGAGGCGAGGAGGTGTGCTGGACATAGCGGTGTACGGTCAGAAACGAGCAAAAACAAGGGCGTGCATCAGGAGCCAAAAGCGAGCTTCGGCAACTCCGACCACATCAACTCTTGGATGCGGCGTACCTCGTTGAGTGCTGCGACACCCCGCGCCGTCAGCAGGTAGTAGCGCTTGCTGCGCCCGCCACGCTCCGGCGTCGAGGGCCCTTGCAGCGTGCGGACAAGTCCGCGCCGCGTCAGCCGTTCGAGCGGCACGTAGATGGAGCCAATCGCCCACTCGCGCTGCGTGACTTCGGAGAGGTGCTTTCGGATCGTTACCCCATAGGCCTCGCCCTGTAGCTTCCAGATCGCCAAGAGGATCATTTCCTCGGCGCGTGTCAACAATGCTTGATTCATTTACTTCATGTTTTAGAATAAATAGCCATACACGAGACAGTCTATTATTCTAATCTTTGAAAGAAACCACTGCCCGCTAGACGGGTGCCCTTCGAGAAAGGTTACAGGTGGTTGGATTTTTTAGCCACGGATGGGCAAAGATGTGCTTTGCATTTCATGACATACGCGACATTTGGCCACGAATGACACGAAGGGTTGAGGCGTGGGTTGGTGCTGGCCGGGGCGTCTTGCCTGGATTCGTCCTTGCTGCTGAGGGGCAGCCTGGCGTGTTTTGACGAATGGTCGCGAATGGTGCCAGCGTGCTGGAATTTCCGGTCCCTCATGCGGAGCGAAGTGAGCCACGGATATGCACGGATGAACACAGATGCGCTTTGCTTTCCTTGGCGTGGGCGAAGTTCAGACACGAATGGCACGAAGTGGTGGGGCGTAGTTTTGTGCTGGATGAAGCGTGTTGCACGGCTTTGGCATTGATGCTAGGAGTAGGCAGGCGTGTTTTACGAATGGTCACGAATGGTGCCAGCGTGCTGGAATTTCCGGTCCCTCATGCGGAGTGAAATGAGCTACCGATATCCACAGATGAACACAGATAGCCGCCTCACCCCTGACTACAGCAGCATCACTCATTTCACCGTTCTCCCACTCCCCCAAACGCCCAAACGCCCATTCCACCGTTCTCCCACTCCCCAAACGCCCATCCACCCAAACTTCCCAACCCACCCAAACTCCCCAGCCTTCCCAAACTACAACACGATCGATTCGCCGAGGCCGGGGCTGAAGATGGGGAGTTCGGGGTAGAAGTAGCGGATGTTGTCGCGCATCCATTGGCGGGCGGAGGCTTCGCCGTGAACGAGGACGACCTTTTTCGGCTGGAGCATCTCGACGAGTTCGATGAGGTCGCGGCGGTGGCTGTGGCCGCTGAAGCGGAACCGCTCGACGTCGCATTCGACCTGCTGGGCGCCACGGCTGGCGCTGAGGGTCACTTCTGTGCCTTTGCCTTCGGCACGGGCTTCCATCAGGCGGCTCGCAGGCGAGTCGGGTCGGGCATAGCCGACGAAGAAGACGGCGTTTTTCTCGTGCGAAATGAGCTGGCGGGCCAAGCGGTTCGAGATGGTTTTGTCGAACATCATCCCACTGCCT
>CAYYHN010000119.1:0-9179 GCA_964471245.1 uncultured Rhodothermaceae bacterium
GGCTGTTCGCGTAGAAATCGACGCCGAGTGCATCAAGGCGGAAAGGTACCATGCCTGCTGCCTGCGCGCCATCGACGGCGACCCAGTGGACGCCTCGTGCGCGTGCTGCATCAGCAATGGCGCGGAGCGGATGACGCAGGCCGACGATGTTGTCGATGTGGGGGAGGACAAGCACCTTGGTCGCTTCTGAGAGGGCATCAAGGTGTAGCGCTACGACGTCATCCTCGGAAAAGGTTGCGATATCGTGGAGTGGGACATCGAATCGACGAACGTTGTAGCCACGGCGAGCTCCGTGGTGCTCCCAGCAAACGGAAGCGCCGCTGTGATTGAGGTTGCTGAAGACGACCTCGTCACCGGGGCCGAGGGGCAAGCCTTGGGCGAGCAGGTTGAAGCCCTCGGTTGTGTTGTGGGTGAATACCAACTCTTGGGCACTACAGCCGAGAGATGCTGACAGAGCTGTGCGAACCTGCTCGCGCGACTCTTGCCAAGGAGTCGACCACATGTAGAGCCAAGGATTGGTTTCACAGAGGTCCAAATAGCTTGTGTGTGCTTCGTGTACCACGCGCGGTACTGTCCCGATCGATCCGTGGTTGAAGTAGCGTACATCCTCCCCCAACATGTAGGCATCGCGAGAAAATGCTGCATGCGGCGCGTTTTCGAAGACGTGTGCCATGCGTTCTTGCGTGGCAGCTTGAGCCGTGTGAAGGCTTGCCATAAATGCAGCGGCACCAGCACTGGTACGCTGTAGAAACGAGCGGCGGGAGATCGACATGGGAAATCGGTTGGGCAAGAATGCACAAAAGAGGTGGCATCAGTTTAGCCAACGGGAACAGCATCAGCAAGACTGTGCTGGGAACAACTCGCGTAGCGCGGGGTGTCGAAGGCCGAGAAAACCAACGAGCCTATGCAAGCACTGCTTCACGATCTTTTGCCGCACGCACCTCACATGGGGCTGTTTGTATCACCGAATATTCCGCCGCGCAAGCTCCGTAACGCCGTGCGCGACTATGCCTCATCGGTTGAAGCTACCGAAGTACTGGCGCTGTATGATGCCACACTTTTAGGCAGTGCGAAAGATGGCGCGTTATTCATGGCCGATCGGTTTGTGTTTCAAAACAACGACCTCGAAGCACCGCAAGAGGTTAGCTATGCCGATCTCGTCGAGGTCGTGAGCGAGCGGAAAAGGTTAGGGGGGCGCAAGGTCTCGCTTGTCGTGAACCGAGGGCGCGCAACCTTAAATTTGACCATAGATTTCTCGGGGCGAAAGGAAGCTGCCCCTTTCGTGGAGCGCTTCTTATACGAGGCCATGCAGCACGGCGCGGCGCAGGAAATGGCAGCGCGACGCACCGAAAGCTTCACGGATTGGAGCGCTGTGCGTGAGGCAATGACGACCCTTCAGCACACAGGCAAACTGCAAGCCAACGACGCGGCACGTTTGCATCAATTTATCGATGAACTAGCTTCAAAATGAACGTGAACGCCATGCTTCCTGCTTCCACCGCGCTTTTGTTGATTGATATCCAACAAGGCTTTGAGGCTCCGTATTGGGGGCCGCGAAATAACCCGGAGGCCGAAGCCAACATGGCTCGGCTGCTTGAAACTTGGCGCGCAGAAAAGCGACCAGTCGTCCATATTCAGCACTGTTCGATCGAACCCGATTCGGCATTGCGGCCGGGCCAGCCCGGGCACAACTTTCAGTCGTTTGCCGAGCCAATACTTGGCGAACCCGTTTTTCAAAAGCACGTCAACAGCGGGTTTATTGGTACTGGATTGGAGGCGTTTTTACGTGAGCAAGGCTGGACAACGCTTGTGCTCGTGGGCCTGACAACCAATCATTGCGTTTCCACCACGGCACGAATGGCGGGCAACTTAGGGTTTAAGGCATATGTAGTTGATGATGCCACGGCTACCTTTGACCGGGCCGATCATCATGGGCGCGTCTATCCAGCCGAACAGGTGCATGCGCTTGCATTGGCGAGCCTGCACGGGGAGTTTGCCACGGTCGTCGAGACGGCAGATGTGCTTGCCATGCTCGGTTCTGTGGGTGCAACTGCGCCACATGCGAATTAAAAAACCGTTCATTGTCCGATTCATCCGCGTTCTTGGAAACAATTTGATGGGGAGAGGCGGTTAGAGTGCCCCTTTTCAGACCATCTTTTGCGAACTACGAGATCAAGGAGGTACCCCATGGCATTCGTTCTTCCCGAGTTGCCTTATGCCCACGACGCGCTTGAGCCCCACATCGATGCGCGTACGATGCAAATCCACCACGGCAAACACCACAATGGTTACACCAATAAATTGAACGCGGCCCTCGAAGGCCACGATGACTTGGCGGGTAAGTCGATCGAAGAACTGCTGCGCGGCATCAACGAACTGCCTGAAAGTGTGCAGGGCGGTGTCCGTAACAACGGCGGTGGTTTTGCGAACCACAGTCTGTTCTGGGCAACCATGTCGCCAAATGGCGGCGGTGCACCTACGGGCGATTTGGCAGCGGCTATCGACAGCACGTTTGGCTCCTTCGATGCGTTCAAAGAAGCCTTCAGCAAAGCGGCTGGCACGCGCTTTGGCAGCGGATGGGCATGGCTCGTCGTCGATGCAGAGGGCGGCTTGCACGTCTACTCGACGGCCAATCAAGACAGCCCCTACATGCAAGGCCACACGCCGATTCTCGGCCTTGATGTGTGGGAGCATGCCTATTATCTCAATTACCAGAACCGTCGCCCCGACTATGTGGCCGCGTTCTGGAACGTCGTGGATTGGAACGCTGTCGGCGCAAATTACGCTGCGGCAAAAGGCTGATCTGCCACGTAAATACGGCATCACGAGGCCATCTGCTTTCGGGCAGGTGGCCTTCTTTTTTGCGCTGAATGCACAGGATGGCATCCCTATCCTGCCTAAGTTGTGCACGTACACAACTCTGCGATTGATTTTGCGTTCAAGATCTGTTTTGGAAGCGCTTTTCTACTAGGTTTAGCACATTGCCAATGTGATCTTTCGCTCGCATCAATCACCCTGAAGATAGATTCTGTTACTCTATGGATACCTCGGTCTACCAACCTCGTAATCCTATTCGTTTCGTTACGGCCGCAAGCTTGTTCGATGGGCACGACGCTGCTATCAACATCATGCGCCGCATCCTGCAAAGCAGTGGGGCCGAGGTCATTCACCTAGGGCACAACCGCTCGGTGCAAGAAGTCGTCGATACCGCAATCCAAGAAGATGCACATGGCATCGCCATTTCCTCGTACCAAGGTGGACACGTTGAGTATTTCAAGTACATGGTTGATCTGCTGCGCGAGCGCAACGCCGGGCATATCCGCGTGTACGGCGGTGGCGGCGGGGTCATCGTAGCCGATGAAATTGCCGAACTGGAAGCATACGGTGTAGCAAAGATCTTCTCGCCAGAGGATGGCATGCGGCTGGGGTTGCAGGGCATGATCAACCACATGCTGGCCGACTGCGACTATGACATTTCCGAAGAAGTGCGCGTGGATGTCGGCAATCCGAAGCACCCCGGCGTGTTGGCACGCACACTTTCGCGCGTCGAGACGCAGCGGCCCGTTTCGGTGCCAGCAGGCATGGCAAGCGAAGCGCATGCCCAAGCAGAAGCCAGCGGCGATGGCGCGCCTGCTGCGGATGCTGCTCCAGTGCGCACCGAAACCGCTCCGGTTCTCGGGATCACCGGCACGGGCGGCGCAGGCAAGTCAACCCTGACGGATGAGATTGTACGGCGCTTCGTCAATGACTTCGACGAGGTAAGCATCGCCATCCTTTCCGTTGACCCGACGCGGCGGCGTACGGGCGGGGCGCTGCTTGGCGACCGCATCCGCATGAACAGCATTTATGGCGACGTGGCGGATCGGGTGTACATGCGGTCATTTGCAACGCGCCAAGCGCACCGGGCGACCTCGCAGGCACTCCGTGAAGCCGTAGGTGTGTGCCGCGCCGCAGGTTTTGACCTGATCATCCTTGAGACAGCAGGCATCGGCCAAAGCGACACGGAAATCAGCGAACTCGCCGACATCACGCTCTATGTGATGACGCACGACTTCGGCGCACCTACGCAGCTAGAAAAGATCGGGATGCTCGATGTTGCCGACTTTGTAGCGCTGAACAAGTACGAACGACGCGGCAGCCAAGACGCCTTGCGGGACATCCGCAAGCAGGTGCAACGCAATCGCGGCCACTGGAGCCAAAACCCTGACACGATGCCCGTCTTCCCGACGATGGCCGCGCAATTCAATGATCCCGGCGTGACGGGGCTGTACTTGGCACTCCTTGGGCACCTCAACACGCAGTTTGACTTCGGTCGAGCATCGGGCGTGTACGGCCGGGAGGAACTGCCGGAGATGAATCCGGCCAAGTTGGCCTTGATTCCGCCAAAGCGCCAGCGCTATCTCAGCGAAATTGCCGAAACGAGCCGCAGCTACCGGCAATGGGCCGAGGCGCAGGTTGATGTTGCACGTAAGTGGGGGCAAGCGCAAGGTGCTCGTGCCCAAGTGGACGTGTGGGCACCCGAGGACCAAGCGATGCTGGCCGAGCGGCTTGATGCGATGGCCGCGCATTGGTGGGATCGGCTTGATGCCCGCTGCAAGCGCATCCTCGACCAATGGGATGACATGGCCGCCAAATATCGGGCGGAAACGTACACGTACGAAGTGCGCGGCCGTGCCTTCACTGTGCCGCTCTACACCGAGTCGCTATCAGGAACGCAAATCCCGCGCGTCGCCATTCCGCGCTCTGAAGACCCCGGCGAGCGGCTCAAGTTTGCGCTACTGGAAAACGCGCCAGGCTTCTTCCCATTCACAGCAGGTGTCTTCCCCTTCAAACGCACCGGCGAAGATCCTACCCGCATGTTTGCAGGCGAGGGGAGCCCAGAACGCACGAACCGACGCTTTCACCTCGTGAGCGACGGCATGCCCGGTAAGCGCCTCTCCACCGCGTTCGACTCCGTCACCTTGTACGGCTTCGACCCGCACGAACGTCCCGACATCTACGGCAAAGTCGGCAACTCCGGCGTCAGCATTTGCACGCTCGACGACATGAAGAAGCTGTACTCGGGCTTCGACCTGTGCGAACCGAGCACCAGCGTCTCCATGACGATCAACGGCCCCGCGCCGATGCTGCTGGCGATGTTTATGAACACAGCCATCGATCAGCAAGTCGAGAAAACGATACGGGAGCGGGGCGAATGGGCGCACGTAGAATCCGTTATTGCAAGTAAAATAAATCGGCCGATGTACACGCCGTATGGTCCCACCGGGGCAGAGGAGGCGTTGCCGCCCACGCACGACGGGGCTGGCCTTGGGCTGCTCGGCTGTACTGGGCAAGACCTTGTGGATTGGGGCGTGCTGGCGCAAGCCGATTACGACGACATCGCTGCGCGTGCGCTGAAAGTCGTGCGCGGCACAGTCCAAGCCGACATCCTGAAGGAAGACCAAGCGCAGAACACGTGCATCTTCAGCACAGAGTTTGCCTTGCGGATGATGGGCGACATCCAGCAGTATTTCATCGACCGCGGCGTTCGCAACTTTTACTCGGTCTCGATCTCGGGTTACCACATCGCCGAAGCCGGTGCGAATCCGATTTCGCAGTTGGCGTTTACGCTAGCGAATGGCTTCACTTACGTCGAGTACTACCGGGCGCGTGGCATGGACGTGAACAAGTTCGCACCGAACCTGTCGTTTTTCTTCTCGAACGGGATGGACCCTGAATACAGCGTGATTGGCCGTGTCGCGCGACGGATCTGGGCTGTTGCCATGAAGAACCTGTACGGGGCCGATGCGCGCAGCCAGAAGCTCAAGTACCATATCCAAACATCCGGTCGGAGTCTCCACGCGCAGGAGATCCAGTTCAACGACATCCGTACCACGTTGCAGGCCTTGATGGCAATCTACGACAACTGCAACAGCCTCCACACCAATGCCTACGACGAAGCGATCACCACCCCGACCGAGGAGAGCGTGCGTCGCGCCATTGCTATCCAGCTTATCATCAACCGCGAGTTGGGCCTCGCCAAAAACGAGAACCCGTTGCAAGGCGCGTACATCATCGACGAGCTGACGGATCTGGTTGAAGAAGCCGTTCTGCAAGAGTTTGAGCGCATCAACGACCGGGGTGGCGTGCTGGGTGCTATGGAGACGATGTACCAGCGTGGCAAAATCCAGCAGGAGTCGCTGTATTACGAGCATAAGAAGCACACAGGCGAGCTCCCAGTTATTGGTGTGAATACTTATCTACCGCGCCAAGCCGAAACTGAGGACAGCGAACCCGTAGCGTTGATGCGCTCGACCGATGAGGAAAAGCAGCGGCAGATCGCAAACCTACGGGTGTTCCAAGGGCGCAATGCAGACCGTGCGACTGAAGCGCTTGCCTCCCTCCAAGCGACGGCGCGGCAAGGCGGTAACCTCTTTGCCAGCCTGATGCACGCCGTAAAAGTCTGCTCACTCGGCCAAATCACACAAGCCCTCTTCGAAGTCGGTGGGCAGTATCGACGCAACATGTAAGCCGCTAGTGGGTAAATTTCTACCGGCCAAACCACAGGTGAATGAGTACACAAGACGATGCAACTCGTAGAACCGCCAAAAATTCGGAAGACGCAAGCTGATTATGAGGCTTTGGAGGAAGGTGCGCCCTATCAACTCATTGGTGGAGAACTGATTATGTCACCTGCCCCATCATTTTGGCATCAGCAGATCACATGGAAACTCGGTACGCTTCTGTTTCAGTACGTCGAAACGCACCACCTTGGTATTGTAGTCGGTGCACCGGTTGATGTCTACCTATCTGAAATAGACATCGTGCAGCCCGACCTGCTTTTTATTTCCCACTCGCGTGCAGAACTCATAGATACAAAAGGCATTCTTGGCGCTCCTGATTTGGTTGTGGAGGTGTTGTCGCCTTCGACGGGGTACTATGATCTGACGCACAAACGCAAGGCGTACGAAACCGCTGGAGTGAAAGAGTATTGGCTGGTGAACCCAGAATTCCGCAGCATCAAACGGCTGGTGTTGGAGGCGAATGGATACGCTTCAGTTCAAGACGTGGAGCAGACGGGAACGGTAACGTCGGATGTGATTGAAGGCTTTTCGGTTGAATTGGCCGAGGTGTTTGGGAAGCGGTGAGGGAGATTCTGCAGCCCAAGCGAAACGCAGCTTGGGTCTTTGCGTAGGCTACGCGATATGCTACTGACCATCCAGTTCACCGCTAAATCGCATGACCGAACGGCAGTCTGCTGCATTTCTTGATTCCGCACGGCACTACCTGTTGCCGGATGACGCACCTGCATTCCTAGGGCTGAGCCCGTCCGAGCGCGAGATCGTCGCACAAGGCGATGCAAATGCGCTTCTTAGCATCGTCGAACGCCATCTGGAACGTAACTTGGTGACCATGCAGGTGATGGGCATTGCGGCGGTGTTCATTTTGGTTGGCACACTCATTGCCGTCATGTATATCCCCGGTTTTGTGCACACACCCGCGTGGGTCCTCTTCGGGATGCCGCTCGCATGGATGTTGCTGGCAATGGCTTATGCTTTTCGTGTGGCCTTGCCCCGCGTCCAATTGCTGGAGCGCGCTCAAGGTATTCTGCTCGAACTGACCAATCCTAATGCCCCCGATTCTACGGTGGTATTAGTCGACCACGATGACGATCTTGCCGCCTGATTTTGGCCAACGCATCGAAACCGACCACCACATGCTGATTATCATCGAGGGAATTGACGGAGCAGGCAAGCACACACAAACCCAGCTTCTAAAAGCACGCTTGGAAGCCGATGGGCGCTCCGTAGGGACCTTGGCGTTTCCGCGCTATGGCAAGACGCGCATGGCACTTGCGGCTGCCGACTATCTGAATGGCAAGTTCGGTGATATCAGCGCAAGCCCACCGCAGTTTCCTGCGCTTCTTTTTGCCGGCGACCGTCTCGAAAGCAAGGGCCTCATGGATGAGCTTTTAGCCGCCAACGATGTGCTGCTCATCGATCGCTATGTGCCGTCGAATATGGCGCACCAAGCCGCCAAAGCTCCAGCCGAGGAGCGAGCAGCGCTGATCGAGTGGATCGCGGGCATTGAGTACGACGTATACGGGTTGCCCTTACCCGACCTGACATTCTACCTCGATGTGCCTACCAAAACCTCAGCCGATCTGATTGCACGAAAAGCCCCGCGTTCCTACACAGACGCCAAAGCCGACCTGCACGAAAAGGATACCGATTATCTGACGACTACACGAGCCGCGTATGACCTTGTAGGGGCAACCAATTACGGCGGCGAATGGGTGCGCATCACCTGTGTGGATGAGCACCAACACATCCTGCCCCCGCAACACATCCACGATGCCATGTGGCAAGCACTCCAAGGACGATTGTAACGGCACCAAATGAAAAAGGGCACCCGACGAAGGGAATGCCCTTTTTGCTGATCAAAAGCCTTGATTGTCTTTAGACCCAAGCGTGCACTTCAGTTGCTGCGCCCGTCTGAGCAGGCATGTTGAAAATGTCCTTTGGGTCATTGTTTTCGTCGACGATGACAACACGCGGCCGCATTTCTGCCGCTTCTTCTGGCGTAACTTGTGCGTAGGCCATCACAATGATTTCATCGCCTTTCTGCACCTTGCGAGCGGCGGCCCCGTTCAGGCAAACCACGCGGCTGCCGGGTTCGCCGGGGATGATGTAGGTTTCAAAGCGTTCGCCGTTGTTGTTGTTGACGATCTGAACCCGCTCGTAGAGGCGGAGTCCGGCTGCGTCGACGAGTTCGGTATCTATGGTGATCGAGCCTTCGTAGAACAGATCGGCCTCCGTCACGCGGAGGCGATGCAGTTTGGCGCGAAACATGGTCAAGGTCATGGTCGGGATCAGGAATGCGTGACAGAAACTGGTACTGGAACTTCGACGATGGCATTGTCAATCAGGCGTGTGCGCCCGAAGTAGACGGCCACGGCGGCGAGCGCATCGCGCCCGGGGTCCAGTGTATGAAGCGGTTGTAAGGTGTCGGTGTCGACCACCTCAGCGTACTGCAGGCGTCCCAGCGGGGCTGCCTCAATGGCGGCGCGCATCGCTTCAACAAGGGCTGAAACACGCAGTTCCCCGCCTTCGATGAGGGCGCGTGCCGCTGAAACGGCATGTGAAAGGACGGTGGCTTGTGCGCGTTCTTCCGGCGTCAGGTAGACGTTGCGAGAAGAG
>CAYYHN010000120.1:0-9175 GCA_964471245.1 uncultured Rhodothermaceae bacterium
TATCCCGAACGAGCGCCACGCGATGTTGGTCGGCTTTTGGTCGGGCATCTTCACGTTCCGCCTGCGCGATCGCTTCGGCTTCTTAGAGACCCTGACCGAGCGCATCCAAGCACCATACGGGGCCTTCTACATCCAGCACACCTACAAGCCGCGCCCCGACTGGGAACTGCAAGGTGGTATACGTGCCAACTACTTTGGCGAGGGCAACTTCACGCGATTCGAGCCCCGCTTAAGCATCGAGCACCGTCCTACAGCGAACGTCCGCTTGCAGGCAGGATACGGGCGCTACTATCAGTTCCTGACGCTCATCACGAACCAGACGTTCTCCGGCTTCGACATTTGGCTGACGACAGGCCGCGATGTGCCACCCGCAGCCGGCGATCAGTTCGTAGCAGGTGTTAAGACGACGCTTCGTGAAGGCCTCAACTTCGACGTGGAGGTCTACTACCGGACGATGAATGAACTGTTCGAACTGGATCCGTTCTTGCCGGATGCGGCTGGGTTGGACTACGCCGACCTCTTCCACTTCGGCGAAGGTTTCGCGTATGGAACCGAGTGGCTGCTGGAGAAGACGACCGGCCGCCTCAACGGCTTCATCGGGTACACGGCCAGCAACACACAGCGGCGCTTTCCCAACCTGAAGGAGGGCGACTTCTTCCCGCCCAAATACGACCGCTTGCACGATTTGAAGGTCGTGGCTAACTACGACATCCGGCGTTTCGGGCGGTTCTGTAAGACGGAGCGCCCCTGCCGTGTGACGGGCGTCTTCAGCTATGGCACCGGCCAAGCGTACACGGAGCCCACGTCGCAGTACAAGCTGCTCGACAGCCCCTTTGCCTCGGAACTGCCCGAGGTGCTCGACGGCACGTTCAACGAGGCGCGCCTGCCTGCCTACCATCGCCTTGACCTTGGCATCACCAAGCTTGGCCGCTTCTTCGGCATTGGGACGTACGAGTTCCAGCTTCAGGTGATCAACGCGTATGCGCGCCGCAACCTGTGGTTCATCTTCTTCGATTTTGATGACGACAACCGCGTCGAGCGCAACGAGGTGCCTCAGATCCCTGTGCCGATTCCTAATATCTCGTTTACGGTCAAGTTTTAGTCACTTTTCGCCATCCGAACGTTGGTTTTTTCCATGTCTCGTTTTTCTCTTTTTCTCGGATGTCTCGTTGGTGCCTTGCTGCTCGTCAGTTGCGATAGCACCGATTCCTTAGAGCATACGCCGCAGTACGTTGTCGAAGGCTATCTTCAAGCAAATGGGCCACTGCAACAGGTGCGCGTGAGCCAGACGGAGGACATCAATGCGCAGTACGATTTTACAGCGCTCTCCATCCGCGATGCCGCCGTCGAAGTGCAACTGCTTACACCCGATGGCAATGGCGTCGAAGCTACGTTCGCCTACCGTCACAACCCGCTGGAGTTTGGTGTGTATCTGCCTGATGGACCCGTTCATCGGGTGCTGCCGCTGCGGACCTATCGCCTCGTCGTTACTGTTGGCGAGGACCGGATTACGTCGGAGACCTTGGTGCCCGGCGATTTTGAACTGCTGGATGTAAGCCGTGATGAAGCCATCTATCAGAGCTTCCCACAGATTGAGTTCACCGTTACTCGCAGCTTCTACCCCACGCGGCAGACGGTCTTTGTTTTCACGTCCGAGACCCTCGATCCGCTCGACTTCGACAACCTTACGCCGTTTTATCGCGACGTCTTCGATCCGGATACGACCCAGACGCCAGAGGATGAGATTGGGCAGTTCGTCCTCAACCCTTCGCCACCGCTCAACGAGGGCAACTACATCGTCAGCGACGACGGCGCTACAGTGGCTGTGCCGCTGACGTGGATTGCCATTGCGTTCTATGGCCGCAACAAGGTGACGGCGAGTGCCATCGACGACAACATGTACGACTTCTTGCGCTCGCAGCAGATTCAGCAAGGCGGCTCGACGCTTGCACCCGGCGAGATCCCCAACGTGCTCGACCGCGTCCAAGGTGGCCTAGGCGTCTTCGGTAGCTATGCCAGTGTCTCGGCCGATGTGACGATTCTGCGCTGACGCAGCCGCCTATTCGTACCGCAAGCTTTTGACCGGGTTGGAGATCGCCGCACGCACCGACTGGTAACACACGGTTAGAAACGCGATGAGTAGCGCCAGCACGCCCGCGACTATGAAGGTCGAAACACCGATCTCTGCGTGGTAAGGAAACGTGTCGAGCCAGCGGTTCATGGCGAAGTACACGACCGGCACGGCTAGGACGATGCCGATGAGAACGAGCCGCGTGAACGTGGATGACAGCATCACGATGATCTGAGGAATCGTTGCCCCGAGCACTTTGCGTACGCCGATTTCTTTCGTCCGCTGAACGGTTGTAAACGCCGCTAAGCCGAACAGGCCAAGGCATGCAATAAGGATAGCGATGATCGCAAACGTACCGAAGATGGAACTCAGGCGCTCTTCGTCTTGGTATTGCGTGTCGAACTCGGCATCTAGGAAGAAGCTATCGAACGGCTGTTCGGGAAAGAACTGCTGCCAGATGGCTTCGGCCCCGGCGAGCGTTTGTGCTGGGTCGCCGGGGCCGAGGCGCAGCGAGAAAAAGTTGAAGCCATTGGGGAAAATCTGGATCAGCATCGGCTCGACGGTTTGCTTAAGCGACAGGTGGTGGTAATCCTCGACGACGCCGATCACGGTGAGTGGGGGCGCTTCGCCTCCGCCGAAACGTACCGTCTTCCCAAGCGCGTCCTCTGGAGTGCCCCACCCAAGGTTGTCGACCATGCTCCGCGTGACCAAGGCCGCCTCCGCGGCATCGGTTTCCATCTGGATGTCGAACCCACGTCCGGCCAAGAGCGGAATGTTGTACACGTCAAGGAAATCGTGATCAGCGACGGTGACTTGTGCGCGGCGGCTGTCGCCCTCGGGCAGTCCCTCAGCTGTGTAGATGAGGAGCCACGGACTGATACCGGGGTAGGTGTTGGATGTCGTAACGGCCTGCACACCCGGTAGCCGTTCCAATTCGGCTTTAATCGTTTCGTATTGTCCCACAAAATCAGGCCGAGGCGCATCGGTCCCATCAACCACCAGCACCTGTTCCTTGTCAAATCCGAGGTGTTGGTTGCGCATGTAGTCCAGTTGATTGAAGACCACGAGCGTGCTGGCAATGAGGGCAACCGAGATGGCAAACTGGAAGACGACGAGCCCTTGCCGCAGCATCACGCCGCGCGTAGAGGAGCGAAACGAACCTTTGAGCACCTCAATCGCCGGGAAGCTCGAAAGCAGCAGTGCCGGGTAGCTTCCAGCCAAGAGTCCCGCGATCAGAGCAAGTCCAACCAAGCCGAACAGGTATATCGGCTGGAGTAGGATGCTATAGGGCAGTTCTTTGCCTGCCAACGCGTTGAAAAACGGTAACGCCACCACGATAAGCGCCACGGCAATGACGAGTGCAATGAGGCTCATCACAACCGACTCGCACAGGAATTGCACGATCAGCCGCTGCCGATCTGAGCCCACCACTTTGCGCACGCCGATCTCCTTGGCGCGCTCCATCGACCGGGCGGTCGCGAGGTTCATGAAGTTGATGCAGGCAATCAGGAGCACAAACAGCGCGATGGCCGAGAAGACGTAGATGTACGTGACGTCGCTTGTTGGGCCAACTTCGGCTAGGCGATCCGAGTGAAGGTAGATGTCGTACAGCGGCTGCATCACGAGGTTGACGGCAAAGCCAATGCTGGTTAAGACCTCACCGTAGTTGTCCGTCATAAGTGTCCGAATCTTTTCCTCAAGGGCATCCATGTCGACGCCTTCGCGGACAAGCACGTAGGTATAGCCGCCCAGATTGAGCCATTCGTCGCTTTCGGGCGCACGGCTTACCAGCGTTGCGTACGACACCAGCACATCGGCGGCAAAATGGGAGTTACGGGGGAAGTCGGCCATCACGCCGCTTATGGTCAGCGCCAGCGTATCGTCTACGACGAGCGTCCGGCCGAGGGCATCTTGGCCACCAAAGTACTTGTCGCGGAGGCTTTCCGTAATGACAATGGTCTGCGGCTCGGTGAGTGCTGTAGCGGGCTCGCCTTCGAGGAGTGGGAAGGTGAAGACATCAAAGAAGGTAGGTTCCGCAAAGTAGAACTCGTCGTCGTAAAATCGCGTGTCGTTGTGCACGACCACGGGGTCCATGTCGTCCAGCCGCACGACGGCTTCGACTTCCGGGAAATCCTCACGGATGAAGCGCCCAATCGGACGGCTACTCAAAGCAAATCTATCCATCGGCGCATTGGGCGGCTGCGCATCAATGGCGATGCGGTAGATACGGTCGCCTTGCTCGTGGAAGCGGTCGTAGCTCTGTTCATCCTGCACAAACAGCACCATGAGCACCGTGCAGGCGAGGCCCACCGCTAGGCCTGCAATATTGATAAACGCGTAGCCTTTGTGCTTGGCGACATTCCGAAGTGCGATGTTGATGTAGTTTTTGAGCATGATGCCTTCGCGTAAAGGGTGTACGACGTACGGTCCGCAAGGATAGAACCGACTTGAGCATAGAAGTGAACGTATGACAAGGGCAAATCGTATAGGCAAAAGTTGCTCGTTTGTAGAAGACGAAGTGTCAAAAAAGCCCCTGCCGGGAGATTCCAGCAGGGGCTCTTGTATAGTGGAAAGCGGTTGTGAGCGTCAATGTAGCACTGGCTTAAGGGGTTGCCTAACGCCGAAATGCATCGCATGAGATTCCCAAAACATATACGCCCGATGTACCCAGTGAGATGTGTCAAGGACTGTTGAGATCACACCCCCCTTACAGTCATATGGTTTGGGTATTGCGTGAAGCTTATCGTTTTGAGGTGATATCCGTGGAATTATGCCCTAGGGGGAATCCCCAGTCCGATGTAAGTCAACCTTGACAAAGCAAGACGGTGCTACAGATAAGCTTTAACTGCACGCGGTGGTCACCGATGCTTTTTGCAGAACTGGCACGGTAGCGGCGCGCAGGGCACGGGGAGCACATCTCACCGCACAGGCACCTTGATGCGACAGAAAGCACGTAAAGCCCTCTTCGATGCCTTCTGCTTGTTAATCTGGCTACGCTTGGTTTTGGCTCGGTGTGGCCCATCGAATCACGTAAACCTATTGACACCCATGCCTGGAAAAATCAAGCGCACGATTGATACGATCATTGCACAGCGCGCACGCGGAAATGCCGTGATTGCAAGTACCACACGCACAAAGCTCGTACTCAAAGGAATCAACCCAAGTCTGTATACGGCAACCTCGCCCGATGATCCAGTCGTTCTTGGTAAGCTGAGCTCCCTCGCTCGTGATCTTGGTATCTGCCTGTAACACCCTACCCATTTTTTACTATTCCGTTCGAACTTATGTCTATTCAAACAGCTTATTCAACGCGTTCTGATGTACAAGAAGCGGTACAGGAAATCCAAAATGACCTGATCGATACATCACCCAGCGTGGTTCTCTTTTTTGCCTCGCCCCAATTGGATCCGGACAGGACAGGCTCCTTGATGCAGGCGGCTTTTCCGGATGCAACGGTACTAGGGTGCACCACGGCTGGCGAGCTTGTAAGTGGTGCTAAACGTAATCCTACCGGGGCGATGCTGAAACAAGCTATCGTAGCGATGGCGTTCGACGCCTCCGTAATTGCCGATGCGGCTGTGCAAGTCGTTGACCTCGATGCTGCTGACGGGGTCGATGCCGCCTTTGCGGGCTTCGAAGCACACTATGGAGTCGCCGCGCGCGATCTCAACCCGTCAGGCTACGTGGGGCTCCTGCTCATCGATGGTTTGAGTGGGGCCGAAGAACGCATCAATGACCGTGTCGGCGACCTGACCAACGTGCAGTTTGTAGGTGGCTCTGCTGGAGACGACCTCAAGTTCGAAGTCACGTACTTGTTTGCAAACGGTCAACGTTATACGAATGCCGCCGTTTTGGCTATTCTGAAGCCTACAGTGGCGTTCGATGTCATCAAGACGCAGAGTTTTGATGTACTGGATACGGTGCTTACACCGACGGCCGTCAATGCCGGCACGCGCGAGGTGCTGTCGTTTAACAACCAGCCTGCCGCCTACGCCTATGCCAATGCGCTGGACTGTACCGTGGAGGAAGCCGCCGAACGCTTTATGCTCCATCCGGTAGGCTTAATGGTCGGGGCGGAGCCCTTCGTGCGGAGTCCGCAGCGCCTCAATGGAGAGCATATGGTGTTCTATTGCAATGTGCATGAGGGCATGCCGCTCCAACTTTTGAAGTCCCGTGATATCGTATCCGATACCCAGCATGCGCTAACCGAAGCGGCCAATCGATTGGGTGGTTTTTCTGGGCTGATTAACTTCCACTGCATCTTGCGTACGCTTGAACTTCAGAACAAAGCCCAAACCGATGCCTACGGCGACGTGTTTTCGGAGCACCCGATGGTTGGTTTCTCCACCTATGGCGAGTCCTATATCGGGCACATCAACCAAACCGCTACCATTTTAGCATTCGGCAAGCAACCACTGTAACGAACGGTGCCTGCTGTAGAAAAAAGAGCCTCTGCGGGTATATTCCAGCAGAGGCTCTTGCATAATGGGATGCAGGTGTGTCAGCCGATGTGCATCTGCAACTCTTCGCGGCGATGCTTTTGGCGGAGCTTGCGCAGGGCTTTTTCCTTAATCTGACGTACGCGCTCGCGGGTCAGGCCGAAGCGCTGGCCGATCTCTTCGAGCGTCAGCGGGTGCTCACGGCCAATGCCGAAGTAGAGACGCGTGATCTCGGCTTCGCGTGGGTGCAGCATGCTCAGGGCGCGCTCGATGTCGATCTTCAGCGACTCGCCCATCAGCACCTCGTCGGGTGCCGTGTCTTCGTCGTCCGGGAGCACATCGAGGAGGCTGTTGTCGTCGTCCTCGTTGAACGGCGCATCCATCGAGAGGTGGCGGCCGGTGTGCTGCAAGGCTTCGCGTACCTTTTCAACGTCCACTTCCAACTCAGCAGCCAACTCTTCGATATTGGGCTGGCGTTCGTGGACTTGGGCGAGGCGGGCGCGCGTCTTGCGGATTTTCGAGATCGTGCCGATCCGGTTGAGCGGCAGGCGTACCACGCGGCTCTGCTCGGCGAGGGCTTGGAGGATCGCTTGGCGAATCCACCAGACGGCGTACGAGATAAACTTAAAGCCACGCGTCTCATCGAAGCGCTGTGCGGCTTTGATGAGGCCGTAGTTGCCTTCGTTGATCAGGTCGGCGAGCGTGAGGCCCTGTCCCTGGTACTTCTTGGCAACGGAGACGACAAAGCGCAAGTTGGCGCGGGTGAGCCGATGTAGCGCGTCTTGATCTCCTTGCTTAATGCGGCGGGCAAGATCAACTTCTTGGTCGGGCGTCAAAAGCGGAATCTGCCCGATTTCCTGAAGGTACTGATCCAGCATCCGTTGCTGGCGCGGGACGTACATAAACCTGAGGGATAGTGAGTTAAAAACGGTATACTTGGGAAACGTAAAAAACGAAGCAGGTTGCGCGACAATCTCCGTTTTTTCGTCAGACCGGACGACAAAACACGCGTGGTGCGCAAGCGAAGTTCCTCTTACGTTTATTTTCTTTTAACAGTGGTTAGGCAAGCGCGGCGTCACAAACAGCTAAGAGTCCGTCGGCGATGGTACGTTCTTCGCTCATGCGCGGCATCTTCGTTTGCGCGCTGACCTGCTTCTTGGTCTGCCGCAACCAACGGTAAAACGTTTGGCGCGGCACGCCGATAACCTCAGGCGCATCAAATGCCTTCGACTCGCGGCGAATTTGGTAATGACGATTTACCCGCTGTAGGTAAGCGTCGATCGTAGTAGCAAAACGTACCATGTCATCAGGCTCACGTGCAAACTCAATGAGCCACTGATGCGTCGGCACCGTATTAGTGGCTGCAGGTTTTGGCGCAATATGGAAATCGAGCACGTCGGCCCGAGTGACAGCACAAGCTTCCTTGAGTGCTGCCCGAGCTTCCTCACCAAAAACAGCCTCGCCGTATTTATCGATCATCTCGCTGGTACGCCCTGCCACACGGATTTTATGCGGCCGTGTCTGCGTAAAACGCACGACATCGCCTACACCGTAGCTCCAGAGCCCGCTGCACGTGGTCACGTGGATCGCGTAGCGGATATCTGGCTGCACGTTTGCAATGGTGTGTCTTGTCGGATGTTCCGAGCCCAACTCATCAAGCGGCACAAACTCATAAAAAACACCGTTGTCGAGATGCAGGAGCATGTCGTCGTCGTCCGGGTGCATCTGAAACGAGAAGAACCCTTCCGAGGCGCCGTAGCTCTCTATAAAGTGCATCCGCGGCAGCCCGATTTGCTTTTCGAGCAAGGCACGGTATGAACTGAGTGCAACGCCGCCAGAGAAGAAGACCTGCAAGTTGGTCCAGATCTCGCCAACGGTCTTCACTTGACGCCCACCCCGAGCGTTGTAGGCCTCGACGAGGCGGCGGAACAGCACCAGCGCCCATGTGGGCACCATTGCAATCGCCCGGATGTCGCGATCGATGGTGCGTTCGACGATGGCATCCAGCTTCTCCTCCCAATTCGGCACAAAAAGCACCTCGTTCGGGATAGCTTGGTATAGGTACTTAATGAACGCAGGCGCTTTGGCGGATTGCAACCCGCTGACCTCGCCCACCCACGTGCCCGGAAAGCGCGGGTCCTCCTCGATGCGGCCGGGTACACTCAGCAGCTTCCCAAACCAAAAGCGCGGGTTGCCTGTCTGTCCGAAATAATGGAGTGCAGCCCCGACGCTGAAGTTGCTGTTGTAGTCCAGCATCTCCTCGCTTACTGGGATGATCTTGCCCGCCGAAGCTGTTCCGCTAGAGACCGCAAAGTTAGTAAACTGGCCGGGCCACGTTACATCGGCTGTGCCTGCACGGATGCGTTCCACGTCGCTGCGGAACGCTTCGTAGGTGTGCAGCGGAACGCGCGCCTGATACGCGGCCTCGACATCGGGTGCCGTAGCGAGTTCAGCAAAACCAAAGCGCCGTCCCCATTCGGTAGATGCCGCCGTTCGAAGCAAGCGACGAAGCAACTGCGCCTGTGTCTCGACGGGGTCGGACACAAAGCGGTCGACGGCGCGCAAGGGCGGCAACACACGATGGAGCGCTTGTTTGAGCATGGCAACTGTCGGCTGCGGCAGGTGGACAAACCCGTCGGAATCCAGAGGCATCTTCGGACGTTGA
>CAYYHN010000121.1:0-9164 GCA_964471245.1 uncultured Rhodothermaceae bacterium
CCATATGGCCAAGCACATGCGAGGCGGTCTTCCGGTAGTTGTAGCGGCGGCCAAAGTGAGGCGTCAGGATGAGACCGGGCACATCGAGTTCTTGCAAGTCCTCAACTTGGGCATCCCCCATGCTACGTTCGAGCAAGATGTACTTCCGACTGCTACGGCTATCGACTTTACGGCGGTAGTGCTGGGCAGACGTCCCAGTTACCATCGCCAATCGTTCAAAGAACTGTGGGGCGGCTTCACTGAAGCCTGCCACCGTTGGGTCGAGCGCCACTTCATAGCGCGCAGTATTTACAGCAAGGTGGCGCCCCTCTGTATCGAGGATGTCGCCACGGCGAGCGCGGATCTCGACCTGTGAGGTTGCCTGCGCGACGCCCTCCTCACGGAGCACTTCGCCATCAACCAAAACGATCCAGCCAATCCGGACAGGAATAGCCAATGCGGCGAGTCCCATCAGGAACAGCACCACATACATCCGCACCAATATTTGGTCCTTCGGCTTCACCGGCCTATCCGTTTCGACTACTCTTCCAACACGATGACTGGCCCGAAGGCAGCGCCGGGCTGCAAGCCCAGTGCTTCAGCCCTGCGTGAAATGACCTCTGGACCAGTCGCCCGGTCGAAGTCACCTTTGAGGCGGTTGTACTTAAGGTGCAACTGCATATTCTCGCGCCGCACATCCTGCACATCGGTCAGTAGCGCCTGTGTGGCGTGGATGTGGCCGACGTAGGCCGTAAACACCACGGCGATCGCGAGGATAACCACCAACAACCGCACCGTGGAGACTTGCTCCAAGAAGCGAGCACCGAGCCCTTGGTTGACCGGCTGTTGCGCGGCGCGGGTATCTAAGTCCTGCCAGCTTGGCAACGACTCGGCCACGCGCTTCTTCGCCTTCACCGTAGACGCACGGGACTTCGCAGCATAGCGCTCCCGCTTGGCAGCCGGAGCTGCTGCGGGCGCAGGCGCAGACTTGCGCCGACGCGACCGCGCAGGCCGCGAAGACCGCTTCGGCGCCTGGGTGCGCGTACGGGTTTGCGGTGTGGGCATGGTGGGATCGTGAGGTTCGGATGGTGTTACAAACCGTTTCCATGGTGGGCATGGACGCGGTCATGGTACGGGTTCGACTTAAGCGACCTCGGCGAGTGGCACCCACGTGGGCGGCGCTCCCCAGAAGGGGCGCGCTATCTCCTCGCGCTCGTGCGCATAGGTCTCTTGAATTAGGTGAAGCAACTCTTCAGGCGTAAGACCCCATTGCTGGGCCTCACGGTAAAACATGTGGGTGACGCCTTCGCGCGATTCGCCTAAGACATCGTAGCCCATCGCGCTCAACCATGTACGTATGGCCTGGTCGTTCAGGAAGTAGAGCATGTCTCGTGTTTCCGTAATCGTGGTGTGGTAGCATTTAAGTTGCTAAGCCGTCGGGGGAAGCGTCGGCTCGGCGGGTTGCGATGCGTAGGCGTGCACTGCGGGCGCGTGGATTGGCCGCGACCTCTGCCGCATCAGCGACGATCGGTTTGCGGGTCACCAGCTCCCAGGGGGTTAATAGGTTGCCGTATAAATCCTTGCGGGCAATGCCCTCAAGGTTGCCGTAGCGGAAAAAGCGTTTGACACGTCGGTCTTCGAGTGAGTGATAACTGATAACCGCGAAGCGGCCACCAGGCTTGAGTACACGCACGGAGGCGTCGAGCGCCTGCTCAAGGGCTTCCATCTCGCCGTTCACCACAATGCGCAGCGCCTGAAAGACCCGAGCGAGCGTCTTGTTGGCCTCGCGCGCAGGCACCAAGCGCCGCACGCAGTCCGCCAAGTCAGACGTCGTCGTCAGGGGCCGAGCTGCCACGACTGCTTCAGCGATGCGACGTGCACGGGGCTCCTCGCCATAGACACGAAAGATGCGCCGCAGTTCAGCCGCCGACCATGTGTTAACAAGATCTGAGGCATCGTACGGAGCATCCGGGTTCATGCGCATGTCGAGCGCGCCTTCTGCCCGAAAGCTGAAGCCGCGTGCCGGCGTGTCGATTTGGTGAGACGATACGCCAAGGTCAAGCAGGAGTCCCTCCACCACGGGCACCCCTGCTTGCCTTAGCAGCCCCTCCACATCACTGAAGTTGCCCGGCACGAGCTGGAAGCGCCCGCGCTCGCGCTCGGTCGCCAGACGAGCGGTAGCAGCGGTGTGCGCATCGGGGTCCTGATCAATGCCCAGCACCCGCCCTTCGGGAGCGAGCGCCTCCAGCAGTGCCGCGCTGTGACCACCACCACCCAGTGTAGCATCCACATAGACACCACCCCGGTTGGTCACAACTCCTTCCACCACAGCCTTACAAAGAACGGGCGCATGGTAACTTGACGCGTACTGCAGCGGATCTCCCGCCGCCGCACCCTCGCCAAGCGATTGCGCACTATGTTTATGACCTGACGTCGCCATGATGCACCCAGTATCTGTTTACATCATGACCCGTTCGGCCAGTGTTTCGTAATCAGCGGCCTCCTCGTTCAGGTAGCTGTCGAAGGCCTCTGGATCCCAAATTTCGATATGATCCAGCGAACCAATAACCAGCGCTCTGTTCGAGATGCCAGCAAACTCCATCAGGGTCTTAGGAATGCCGATGCGACCTTGCTTGTCCAGCGTCACCTCATCAGCCCAACGCATGATCGTGCGAACAAACATGCGGCTCTCTTTACTATAGAAGTTGAGCCCACGAATATCCGACTCGATCTCTTCCCAGCGATCCTGTGGATAGAGAAATACACACTTTTCAAAGCCCCGCGTAATCGTGAAGGTGCCCTTCGCCTCTGGATTCATCGCATTACGCATCTTCGCCGGTATAGCTAACCGCCCTTTCTCGTCAACCGAGTTGTTAGCTTGTCCTTTGAAGCCCATGATGCGCCCTTCGCTCGATGGTCGTCCTCACACGCTTTCGCGATGAGGTGAGAAAACTGATGGGAAGATCCCCCACTTTTCCCCACTACGCCCCAAAGGTACTACATATATCCCTTATGTCAAGAAAAATACAGAGCTAAGACACAATTTTTAAGGTTTTACCCCAAACACCAAAACATATACACATATGTAAAAAACATCCTCAAATAGAAGAAAAAGCGCCTGGTAAAAATTGTTTCACCTGCAAAACTAGCGAGTGAAAAAATTTTCACTTACCTTTACCAACACGCTTCCTGGTGTCCGCACATATGATTTTATCATAGTAGAACGACTCCGCTTACCCCTTGCGCCGCAGGCCCCCGTGTCTACCGATGAAAGCCGACCTCACACAACGCCAAAACGACGCCTACGAGTTCATCCGCACCTTCATGCGGACTCAGCGTAAACCTCCCACACTGAAAGAGATTGGCGACCACTTGGGCATTCGCTCCAGCAACGGTGTCTTCAAGCTGTTGAAAGTGCTGGAAGAGAAGGGCTATATCGCCCGCGACAAGAACGCCGCGCGTGCTATCCGTCTGCTCGACGCCGACGATGACCCGTATGCACTCGAAGATCGCATCCCCTCACTTCCCGTTGCCCGCCCGGCCTCAAGCGAAGCACCAGAAAAGCTTCGGCAACGCACCCGACAATACCTGACCATCGACCCCCAACTACTGCGCCGCGTTCGCGAGGAAGATGCCTGCATCATCGGGCGGGCAGGCGACGATGGAATGAGCAACGAGGGCATCCGAAAGGGGGACTACATCATCATCGAAGAATTGCATTGGGAGGACTTGAGAAATAGTGATTTGGTCGCCGCCCTTGTAGGCGAACGGATGCTTGTACGGCGCTACCGTTACGTGAATGCGCGGGTCCACCTGAACGCTGCAAACCGACATTACGACGAAGAATCCTTTCCACCGGTGTCGCCTGAATGCTTCCTCATCGGGCGCGTGGTCTGTCTGATCAGACAGCTCTGAGTTCGGCATCTCTGTGATTGACGCGCGATGGAGACAAGCGCGATACCTCAAACATACACTTGTAGGGACTTGCGGATGTACAAGATTCGGGAGCGTACAGATCACCTCGTGCTAACAGCGCTGCAAAGCAACCAGCAGGCACCTTGCTATCGAGCAATGCAAGCGGAGGGTCTTATGCTGGAGATATATCCGAAGCAAAGTGATAGTTCTAACGGATTTTCGATGCCGTTTTCATGCTGTACCAGAAGCGGTTCACAGCAAACTTAGGCACAGGAACTGTACCGCTTAGCCAAGAATTTTTTTCTACTAAGTCCATTAGGCTACCTTAGCCCACAGCTGCCCGACATGCGTCTCAGCGCAAGCGAAACCAGCCAAGCATAAGCTGTGCATGAGCGTAGAGTGACACTGTAGCGTTTACACCTTAGCCGTGGCCAGTGACTTCGCCGGCGCAGCACCAATGGCCTGTGGCGCACTCAGCAAGTTGGCTTCCCCGGCATAACCAATAGCCGCCGCCACAAACGCCTTGAACAGCGGATGCGGACGCCCCACCGTGCTTTTGTATTCGGGATGGAACTGTACACCCACGAACCAACGGTGCTTGGGCAATTCCACAATCTCGACGAGATCACGTTTGACGTTGATACCCGTGAAGTGCATCCCGTTTTCGTTCAGCTTGTAGCGCAGGATATTATTGAGTTCGTACCGATGGCGATGCCGCTCGCGCACGTCCTCGGTGCCGTAGATAGCGCGCGCGCGGGAGCCATCGAGCAGGTAGCACGCATAGCTGCCGAGGCGCATGGTGCCACCGAGACCTGTGATGCGCTTCTGCTCTGCCATCATGTCGATGACCGGATACTTGGTTTCCTCGTCAAACTCAGTCGAGTTGGCGTCTTCCCAACCACACACGTTGCGTGCATATTCGATGACGGCACACTGCATGCCAAGGCAGATGCCGAAGAACGGGATGTCGTTTTCCCGCGCATACCGTACAGCTTCGACCTTGCCCTCGATGCCGCGTCCGCCAAAGCCGGGCGCTACAAGCACCCCAGCTACACCCGCCAGCAACTCGCTTGCATTGTCGGCGGTCACGTCGTCCGAAGGCACATAGCGGACCTTTACCTTGACGCCGTTGGCCGCACCAGCAAGGATAAAGCTCTCGCTGATGGACTTGTACGCATCTTGGTGCGACACGTACTTTCCGACCAGCGCCACCGGCACCACGTGCTCAGGATTCTGAAGACGGCGCAAGAACTCGATCCATGCCACCATGTCGCGTTCGCTGAGACTGCGGCCGTTTTCGAGATCTTCTTCCATGTGCATCCGCTCTAGCACGATGTCATCAAGGCCTTCCTCTTCCATAAGCAAAGGCACCTCGTAGATCGACTTGGCATCGAGCGAGGCAATGACGGCACGTGGCTCGACGTTGCAGAAACGCGCGATCTTGCGACGCAAGTCCATGTCCAACGGATGCTCGGCACGGCACACCAGCACGTCGGGTTGGAGGCCATACGAGAGCAGCGTCTTCACCGAGTGCTGCGTTGGCTTCGTCTTGAGTTCGCCAGCGGCGGCCAAGTACGGCACCAGCGTTAGGTGGATGATCAGCGCGTTGCGGCTGCTGAGATCGTAGCGTAACTGGCGGATCGCCTCAAGGTACGGCTGGCTCTCGATGTCACCGACCGTACCGCCAATCTCGGTGATGACCACATCGTATTCGCCCGTGGCCCCGAGGTTGAGCATCCAGCGCTTGATCTCATCGATGATGTGGGGGACAACTTGCACAGTCTTGCCCAGATATGCGCCCTCGCGCTCCTTCCGGATGACCTCGCTGTAGACCCGGCCAGTCGTCACGTTATTGGCTTGGCTGGTGGGCATGCCGAGGTAGCGCTCGTAGTGCCCGAGGTCGAGGTCTGTCTCTGCGCCATCCTCCGTCACGTACACCTCGCCGTGCTCATATGGGTTCATCGTCCCCGGATCGACGTTGATATAAGGGTCGAACTTCTGGATGGTAACACGGAGGCCGCGAGCTTTCAAAAGCCGCCCCAGCGATGCACAAATGATGCCTTTGCCTAGCGAGGACGTCACCCCGCCGGTCACGAAAATATACTTGGTCTGCACGCGTACGTTGGACTAAGATGGTGGAGTGTCGTGTAGCGAGCGATCGCGGTGGCGCAAGCTGCCGAACGTGGCGACCCAGCGCGCGACGGCGCCGAACAGTGCGATGCGCAAGAGAGCAGGCATCTTTTGAGGTGCCCGGCCAACATACGATTTTTCAGGCGGACGAAGAAGGGGCCTCAATGAATTTTGCGGACTCTAATTCCTGTAGCTGACACATGCCACTACTCTTTTGCCACAGCGATCACACGCCATCTCTTCAGTATAATTTTTCAGGTGCATGTAAGAAAATGGCGATGCGCTACGACTAGTAGAAGCGAGACGAATCTGTGAGGACCCATGACTGCTGACGAACAACAACGCATCTTCGACAACTGGCTACGAAAGCACCAAGGTGTGCTGTTCAAGGTCGTGCGTGCGTATGCGTCGTCATCGGCAGAGCGCGATGATCTGTTTCAGGAGATTGCGCTGCAAGTGTGGCGGTCGGTGCCGCGCTACCGTGGCGATGCAGCCGTCACGACGTGGCTGTACCGCGTCGCGCTCTTTGCCGCGCTGACTTGGGTACGTAAGGAACGCCGCCATTATGATGGGCGCGAATCGCTGGACCATATCACGCCCCTACTCGCCAATACCGATGCGCCAACCGACCCGCGCTTGGACTGGCTGTACGAGCAAATCGGCCGCCTGCACCCGGTCGACCGCTCGTTGGTAGTCCTCTACCTCGAAGGATTCAGCTATAAAGAGGTAGCTGGCATGCTCGGAATTACTGAGAGCAACGTCGGCGTAAAACTCAGTCGCATCAAAAAACGACTCGCCCAGCAGGTCGACCAGCACGCACGCGAGGAAATCAACTATGGATCTTGACGCAATGAAAGTAATCTGGGATACCCAAACCGACGCACCGCTCTACGCTATCAATGAGCAGACCTTGCGCCGTACGATTCAAGGCAAAGCACGCCGATTCAAACGCCTCGTGCTCTTCTTCGAAGCCATCATGTTAGTGGTGATGCTCGGACTCGGCGGCTATTATCTCGCCTACCCCTTTCTTGCAGGCACCCACATCCATCGGCTTGTGGCTGGGCTGATCAGCCTCGGCGCAGCGACCTACTTCTTCCTCGGCATTCGCCACCGATGGCGGCAAGAAATGAGCTTCCCCAACACGCTTTTAGGCGACCTCGACCGCGCCCTCTGGCAAGTGCGCTACCATATTGCCCGCTCCTTGCATATCCGCTGGTCCCTCATCGCCCCAATGTGCCTCGCCGTAAGCATCGATGCCGTCTTTGCCATCGACAGCTTGGCACGCCTCGGCGTCCTCGCCGCCTTCCTTGGCTTGATGGGCGTGGCAACATGGGGCATTCGCTACGAGATTGCGTGCCTGTATGCCCCTAGAGAGCGCCATTTAACGAACCTCCGCACGAACCTCGTTGACACACCGCATCCCAGCGATCCACCCGAAGTTTTCGCCTAATTACGCCGTTGGCTTTTGCGCGATCATGACTAAGCCTGTGCCCGTCTTATTGCGGCGATTAACGTCGATGAGGTGGAGCACCATGCAGACCGGGAGCACAGGGAGATAGTAGAAGGGCAGCACGATGAGGAACGCCATGCTTTTCCCAAGCCAGACGATAGGGTACCGGATGAGCATGCGCCAAGCTAGCGAGCCGTACGGACCGTAGGCATAATGCGTGTGGACAGGCTTCAGCCCAGCCGTGCGCAGCTTCTCGGCGAGTTCGTTCACGTTGTAGCCATCACGGACGTGCTCCTCGATGAAGCTCGTGTCCCCTTCCTCGCTCACATCAGAACCGCCCAGATCCGACGGTGTGTTGATGAGCACATGCCCGCCCGGTTTGAGCACGTTCGCAAAGTTGCGGAACACGCCCCGGTCGTCTTCGATGTGTTCCATCACATCTACAGAGAGGATGAAGTCATACGGCCCCTCGGCTTCAAGCTTGGTGAGATCATCCAAAGCCAATGTCACGCGGTCGGCAACCGCGGTCTGGTCGAAGAAGCGACGGGCGTTTTCGAGGTAGTCGGGCTTGACATCGACAGCGTGAACATGGGTGTTGGGGAAACGCTGAGCCATAAACCACGCGTACTGACCAAATCCCGTTCCAGCATCGAGGACGTGGAGTGGCTGTCCAGCCGGGTGCTTCCGAAAGAGTTGTCGTATCTCACGATGCACATGCCACGTGCGCAAAAAGAAGAGGTTGAGCAACGCGTAAAAAAGCCGCTGCAACAACGGCTTCTTGCTGAAAAACGCGCCGAGGCGGTCTTTAATCGGGTCGTAATGCATGATCTCGTGATTTTGACCTCGAAACTACGCAATTCAACTACCCCGTACTGCTTTAGCGAATGGATTCGACGCTAATCCTTTTGTGGTGCTGCAATTGGATTTGCTACCAAGGCACGAAGGACTGCATTGACGAAATACCATTTCCTGACCACGTCATCTCGACCAACTGAAGTTGGCAGCGAGTTCTCCAACATCTTGACCTGCCCGAATACCGCCAACCATTCCGAGCGCCACAATACTTCGTGCCTTTGTGTCTTCGTGGCCCATAAAACCAAACTCATCGCTTCTTCCACCTGTTACGCAGGGAGCCGGAGTATTTTGAACGTGCATTGTTGTACGATTCAACACAAAGCATCATGCGACGGATTTTGGTGGGGATGTTGCTGCTAAGCAGCATGGCGATGGCGACCCAAGCGCAGGACGAAGTGGCGATGGAGGGCACACTAGCCGACTCGATTGTGGTGACGGCGACGCGCCTTGCCGAGGACGCCCGCGAGACCGGACGGCGCATCACCGTATGGACGGCGCGCGACATCGAGGCGCTGGCCGTGTCGTCGTTCGATGAGTTGCTGCGGACGGTCGGCGGTGTAGAGGCGCAGAGCCGCGGCGGCTTCGGCATCCAAAGCGACCTGACGATGCGTGGTTCGTCGTTTAATGGCGTGCTGCTACTGCTCGACGGCGCACGGATGAACGACCCGCACACGAACCACTTCATCACCGACTTTCCCGTACCGCTCGCCGAGATTGCCCGTATCGAAGTGCTGCGCGGTCCCGCCTCGGCGATGTACGGCCCCGATGCGCTCGGCGGCGTCATCCACATCATGACCTACACCGCGCTACGCCAGCAATCTCGCACACCCGTGGC